>JAUZOH010000093.1 GCA_030706565.1 Bacteroidota bacterium
GTAAATAATTCTTCAACCGGAATCCCAAAAAACCTTGCCAGCCTGATGGCTAAAATAGTCGATGGTACAAACCTGCCATTTTCAATGGTATTGATGGTCTTTCTGGTTACCCCAATTTCAGCAGCAAGCTCTTCCTGTGTTATGTCCTTCATCGCCCGCCGAACTTTAATCTGGTTATGTAATTCCCAATTTTCCATATCACTCCCTGTTATAAATTAGACCAGCAAGCAGGACAGATAACACGCCCAAATATAAGGTAGTTTCGGTTACAATCAGTGCAGAAATATTATAAAATGATGAAATCCCGAAAAAGATTACATTGAGGGCCATCAATACCCAGAATCCGCACAAATAAGACTTATATCTGAAAAGTGAATGCAATTCGTCATTTAACGCTTCATTCAATTTGCGGTCGGCTTTAATATCTTTCCGCAACTGGAAATATTTAACCAGGTTGATGCTAAAAATAATCCATCCCAATAATCCCAGCCAGGAGATGATATTAATAATCATCTTTGCGGCAAGCAGATGGTTTAATATGAAATGTCCGAACCATAATGTCCAGCCAATGGTTAGCCAAAGCAGGAGGTGGTACTTTGTCTGATTGAATTGTTCAATGATTGAAGTTTCCATAGCCAAAAATTTAATTATGTAACTTTAAATTAACTTTATATAACCTTTAGGTTACAAATTTAAAATACTTCTTTAAATCCAACAAATTTTTTTAGTTTATTTTTAACATCATTCAATAATAATTTATTTCAAATTATTTAGAATGACTCTATGAAAAAAATGATTTTTCCAAATTTATCCTTTAAATGATGACCTAAAGAATCAAAAAAGACAGGGATACTGATAAAATTCAGGAAAATTTCGAAAATGAAAAACTATTTTTGTAATTTGTGAATATGTTAAAAAAATATATTAACATTGAAATTGAAAGAGTCATGTTTTCAATCCCCCTGCAAAAAGACAGAAGATAGAAAAACATGAGTTTTACGACCTCAAACAAATAAATATTTATGAGACAACAAAAATCAATTTTAATTGCATTTACTTTACTGGCAATGATGACAGGATGCAAAACAAAAGTAACAACAGTCCCTCCGATCAATTTAAAAGATCTGGATCAGACGGTCAAACCCGGAACTGATTTTTATCAATATGCCAACGGGGGCTGGATAAAAAGTCATCCGTTGAAGCCCGAATACAGCCGGTATGGTTCCTTTGACGTGCTCGATGAGAACAACCAGACCATGATCAAGGATTTGGTCATTCAGACTGCAAAAAACAACAACCCGGCAGGCAGCAATGCCCAAAAAATAGGTGATTTTTATTATTCCGGCATGGACTCCGCCGGGATTGAAGCAGCAGGAATTAAACCTTTGGAAAAAGAGTTGGGCAACATCGCTGCCATCAATTCTGTTGATGATGTTCAAAAAGCCATTATTCACCTTCAGGGATTGGGACTGGATCCGCTTTTTAGCTTCTATGGCGAACAGGACAGCAAAAACAGTGCAATGGTTATCAGTCAACTGGCACAAGGCGGACTGGGCATGGCAGACAGGGATTATTACCTGTCAGATGATCCCCGGTCCAAAGAAATCAGAAATGAGTATGTTAAATATATATCGAAAATTTTCCAGTTGCTGGGTGAACAGACTTCTGATGCCGACCGTTACTCACAAATCATCATGGACCTGGAAACGAAGCTGGCTACCGCTTCAATGCCGCGTGTTGACTTAAGAGATCCTTATAAAATATATCACAAGATGAGCCTGGCCGATTTACAGTCACTTTCACCAAACTTCAACTGGCAGTTGTTTTTTGCAGGCATAGGATTGGCTAACCCCGGGGACATCAACGTGTTGCAGCCAGATTTTTATAAAGCCATCAGCAACCTGATGAATACCACTCCGGTAGATAACTGGAAGCTCTATTTGAGATGGAACCTGGTAAACAGCCTGGCACCGTATCTTAGCAGCAATTTCGTAAACACCCGGTTTGCTTTTTACGGAAAGGTAATGAGAGGTACTGAGGTAATTTTGCCGAGGTGGAAACGGGTACTGGCAGCTACAGACGCATCCATGGGCGAGGTTTTGGGCAAATTATACGTTGAGAAATATTTCCCGCCTGAGGCAAAAGCTAAAGTGCTCGATTTGGTTAACAACTTGAAATGGAGCCTGGGTGAACGCATAAAAAACCTGACCTGGATGAGTGACGAGACAAAGGCAAAAGCTCTCGATAAATTATCCACGATCAACGTCAAAATCGGATATCCTGATACATGGAGAGATTTTTCAGGGCTTTCAATTGACAGATCTTCATACTGCAATAACATTCTGATTAGCAGCCGCTTTAATTTCAACTACATGGTATCCAAGATCAATAAGCCGGTCGACCGCAACCAGTGGGACATGACCCCGCAAACGGTAAATGCTTATTATAATCCGACCATGAATGAAATTTGTTTCCCTGCAGGAATCCTGCAACCTCCGTTTTTCAACGTTCATGCCGATGATCCTGTAAATTACGGTGCCATCGGGGTTGTCATAGGCCACGAAATATCCCATGGCTTTGATGATGAAGGCCGTCAATACGACAAAACAGGCAACTTGAACGACTGGTGGACCAAAGAAGATGCTCAAAAGTTCAGTGAGAAAGCTCAGGTACTGGTTAATGAATTCAATTCTTTCACCGTTCTGGATACCATTCATGCCAACGGGAAACTTACTTTGGGTGAAAATCTGGCTGATTTTGGCGGTTTGAACATCTCCTATTATGCCATGCAAAAGGCGTTGAAAGAAAAACCGCTTACTAAAAAAATCGACGGTTTCACTCCCGAACAAAGATTTTACCTTGCATTTGCCCATGTATGGGGACAAAATATCCGGGATAAAGAAATCCTGAGAAGGACCAAGGAAGATGTGCATTCACTGGGCCGTTACAGAGTAAACGGTCCGTTGCCCAACCTTCCGGAATTTCTCAAAGCTTTCAATATTCAATCCGGCGATAAGATGTATCTGTCGCCAGAAAAGAGGGCTGTAATTTGGTAATACGAATTTGTTGATTTAGAAAGGGCAATCGAAAGGTTGCCCTTTTATTATGCTAAAATTGAAAACGCCATTATCTTTGCCTTAGATAATGGCGTTTTTTATAATAACGTCAGTTCGACGTAAGTGAATTATCAAGCCAAATCATCAATAATTTCAATATTTAAAGAGGTTTTTTAGGGGAAAAAGAATAAGTATTAAAGCTGAGAGCAAATTAGTAATAAAATTGGCAAAACTACGGTATCTGGTATGTCCAACCCGATACATATTTTTTATTTCGTCATTAACCCTTTCAATTAAATCTCTTTTCTTTAAAAAAATCTTATCTCTTATAAGCGTTAAGCTGTTTTCATATTCTTACAAATCTTTGCAATCATGTGGGTCCCATCGATAAAAAGTTGTTCAAAAAGACTTTGACTGATATATCCTTTGTTGCCAACGAGTTTTCCAAACACTTTTTATGAAAAGATTGATTTTTCAAAGCCATCTATGGCCTGTTCAACGGAATTATTGAACATAAGACAAGATCTGCCACATATGGAGCTCCCGACTTTGTCAACGTTCTTGATTATTCCTGCCCTATTATTTCTAAATCCATCCGTATTGAACTCCTCCACGAAGGATACACCATTTTTCCTATTTATAATTGAATCAACAAATTCATTAACATTCTTACCGATTGAAGTATGTACTCCAAGTCCGGTGATACAATAGAGTTTTTTTTATTTCTTTACTATTTTTAGCCATTCAGTATTTATATCTTTTCCCCAGTTAGGAGAAATCTTTATTTTGGGTTTGAATGTGCTGTAGCAGCTATCTGCCTTTTCTAAATATGCCTCTGCCTTTTTTTTGTCACCTCCGACGAAAGAAGGCATATTATAATAGGAAATACCAAGTAACATATTCGCTCTAGGATTATTGGGATCTTTCTTAAGCGCAGTTTCCAACTGTGAAAGGGATTGTTTCAGCAAATTGCTTCGTGACATATAGTCAACACTGAACTCTGCCTGAAGGATGTATGCATTAAGGATGCACATCTCATTCATGTCAATTTCCTTTTTAGAACTGGCCTCCTTGTATTCATTTTCTGCCAAAGACAGGTATTTGTCCTTGGACTTGTCGTCTTTCTGAAGATAGCTCATCTTAGCATACAGATAAGCTGAATAATAATTAGGAAGCCATTCATTCTTGTTGACTGAGCCGATTCTGATGAAACTATTATTGGCAGTCAGATAGGACTGTATGTCATTTGCCTTAGACATAACGTCCAGAGCCTTAAGCATTTCATTTTCATAATTCTGTGCGTTTACTGTCATTGTCATGAACAGAAAACTGAAGGTAAAATAAACTAATTTCATAAATATATTATTTTAAAGTTATTAATATTGCGAATGTATAAGTTCTCTTAGCCATTGGCTTTATAGGATACAGGTCATATGTATCATGATCGTTCTTCGCATATGAAAAGCCGAAGACATGGTTCTGTCCAAGCAGGTTCGTTACCGAGAAAAAAAGCGTGACAGGCCATTTTGTATAGCTCGAAAAATCGTATGTATAGTTTATGCACAGGTCGTTATATGGTTTCGTCTTGTCTTTCATGAACTGCTCCACCGGCTTATTAGGATCGTAGTAGTGACGGCCACTCATCCAATTATTCGTCAGTCCCACATTACTGTGTATAGCGCGTATCCAGTGTTTATATACAAATGAGAAATTATGCTTCGAGAAATATTTCGGCATTGCCAGGATAGGAAAATCCCTGTAGTCTCGTTTCGTATCCATAAGGGAATAGCTAATCCAGAAGTCACCTCCAGGAATAGTCTTCTTATCCCTGTAGAATACCTCAAGACCTTTTGCATATCCACTGCCCGCATTATTATATGAATCAGGATTTGTGTCATATGATGTATATTTGATCAGATTGTGATATTTTTTATAATATGCCTCCAGCCTGAATACCCTCTTATTCCTCTCATACTGGTAATCGAGTATAAAGTGCTCTGCCCTTTCAGGCTTAAGCTTTCTGGTGAATTTGAGGTATTCTGACTCCGGATTCTGGAAAAAAGTTCCATATGCGAAAGAGAAAAGACCAAGATCACCGAGGCTGTACGCCAGAGACAGTCGCGGAGAAACCTTGAACAGGTTAAGCACAGAAGAATATTCTGCCCTGACACCCACCCGTGTAGTAAACCTGCGCATGACGTATGACTCTAGTTCTGCATAAGTAGCTATGCTGTGGTCTGTATAATCCAGTTCAGTATCAACCTCATTCCTTTTTATGCTTTCCTTGAAGTAGTTCAGTTGGTAGTCAATACCGTATGACAGCTTGTTTCTATCCGTAATGCTGATTATATCCTTAATCTTGAGCTCACTAAGAAAAAAGTTGTCACATAGGTCAAGATTGTTAAACTGCTCAAGACCGACATTTCTCTTGTCATACGACAATCCAAGTGATATATTCATTGTATTCTTGTCACTTATAGAGAAAACGTATTTATTGTTATTCAACAGTCCGAAACTTTTCAGTTCTGTATCCAGTTCATTCTGTTTCTCATCCTTAATAAAGGTATAATCCATCTCGCTTGTAGGATAATACAGTCCGGATTTATCCATGTTCAAGGAGAACATACTTTTCAGCATTCCTGAGTTACTTGTCTTCTTGAAATAATTGAAAGTAAGGAAATGAGCCTTAGGAGGTGTAGTCCAGTCTATATTCTGCTTTACCACCTTGTAATAAGGATCCAGGTCACTGTGATCGTAAGACAGGACAATCGCCGAATTATTTCTGAACACCCGCTGCATTGAAAGTCCGAATCCCATTGAATATAAATTTATATTCGCCAGGTTGTCCGAAGGCATACTATTCGTCGATAGCACGAGTGCTGATGACAGAGCCTGTCCGTATTCAGCAGAATATCCTCCGGAACTGAACATTGTACCTGAAAACAGGAGAGGTGAAAAGCGCCCTTTTGACGGGACATTTGCCATTGTCTGCCTGTACGGATTCTGCACTAGCAATCCGTTTATGAATGTCCTGGACTCATAAGCCTCACCTCCCCTAACGAACAGTTTACCTTGCTCACCAACGAACTGTGCACCAGGGAGTGTGGACAGGGTACCGTAAATATCAGCTGAGCTGGATGCCGTAAGTACTATGTCCAAAGGCTCAAATGATACCGACTTCACCTTGTCACCAGCTTCAAAGTTGCCTGCAGTAATCTGCACCGCATCCAAAGTGTAATTTTCTTCTTTCAAGCAAATAAATACACTGTCTTTTGTTGGTATTGTCACCTCTATTTCACGATCCATGTACCCGATATACTTAAATACCATGGTCTGCTTGCCTGACAATTTCGTCTCCAGTCTGAAATATCCGTCAAGGTCTGATGAACAGCCGTCATATGAATCCTTTATCATTATGTTTGCACCTGTAAGTGCATTTCGATCTGTACCATACACCCTGCCACATATTACATTCTGACAATAGGCAGACATACCTTGCACTCCAACTAATAAAAGTGCCAATAGTCTTTTCATATAATTCTCTATTTTAACGTCAGTTCGAAGTAAGTGAAGTATTATAAAGTCAAATTATCAATAATTTCGATCAACGAATAATCTATATGTTGATATAGCCTTTCAACGCGTCAACATACGACTCGAAGGCTCGGCGACCTTTCACGGTCATCTTGCAAGTTGTACGAGTTTTCTTCCCGACAAATTCCTTACGTACGCTGATGTATTTAGCTTCTGCAAGTTTGTCAAGCTGCACGCTGAGATTGCCCGCCGTGGAATTTGTCTTCTCCCGCAGATAGACGAAATCAGCCTCTTCCACAGACATGAGTATAGAGACAATAGCCAATCGAAGCTGCGAATGAAGTAAAGGATCTAATTCTTTCAACATGATTTCTTGGCTTTACAATTCAGAATGTGGCCTGGAATAGCCATAATAACAATGAACGACAGGCCGAAGCCAAAGATATTGCCAAAGTACATCATGCCATTCAGATATATAGACACCATCATAGCTAGTGCAAAGAGAATGCCGATAATAGGAATGTAAGTCACATAAGGTTCGCGTACAACGGCTCCAACAATCGATACACCCAGGCAAACGTAAACGAGCGATAATGGCATCATCGGATTCATAATGCCGTAGTTGTGTAAACTGAATGCCGACACTGTGAGCACGATGAACGTAATCACGAACATGATACCAATGATTCTCCATACCTGACTGATCACTCTGTCGGTGTAAGTGACCACAGTCGCAGGGCGATTCTTCTTCAACCTTTCCATAAAGAACCAGAACACGAACATCAGTGCCCAGCACCACGACCAGCCGGGATTGCGGGTAATACCAATGAGCACGCCAATGACAATGGACAATGTCGCAGTGAAGTAACCGAAATACATGAGCACATTGCCCTGTCCAATTCTCAGGTTGTTCTTACTCGTTGCTATCATCCGGGAAATGAGTTCCAAACTCTCTTTCTCATTAATACTTTTCTCTTCCATAATGCCTTTAATTTTTATAAATCGGTTTATAATATAAACTATATAGTGAAAAATAAAAAGAGTATTCCTCTCCTTTTATTTTCACAAAGCAAATATAAACCAGTTTATATTATAAACCATATATTTGTTGATTATTTTTAACTATACTTAATCAATTCGTACAAGTGATTATAGAATAGTCTATCCAATAACTACGCTCACCCATCATTTACTCGGCTTGCTATGCTTAGTCCTCATTGTACAAAAGGAACACGGCCACAAATGTTTTGTAGTCCTGCAACAATCCCAAGAAAGTGTTCCATAACTATCTCAACACTAATATGATAATTTGTCACAACTTTCCGGATAAACCTTGTTCATTCTGATTTTTATGTTTTTTTAGCATCACTTTGACTTCAGTGATCGCTTAAATCCCTAATTCACAACATTATTTCCTCATTTTGCTCTCATTCTCATTTTCTTGTTGTATCTTTGCGCCAAATTAATATGGTGATTTTTGGTTAGCAACATAAAAACAGGATGGTCCTGCAGATTGAAAATGGAATCAAAGAGCACTTTAACATGAAAAATATATATGATTACATTTGAATCAACAGGCCTGAAACCTGAATTATTACAAGCAATTGATGAATTAGGGTTTGATCAGCCCATGCCTATCCAGGAAAAAGTGATTCCAGTTCTTCTTAAAGGCGACACAGATTTAATCGGACTAGCCCAAACGGGTACCGGAAAAACAGCAGCATTTGGCCTTCCTTTGCTCAACCTCACTGACCTCTCTCTGCAAAAAACTCAAGCACTTATTCTTTGTCCAACCCGTGAACTTTGCCTGCAGATTGCAAAAGATCTTAAATCCTATTCTACTCATCTTAAAGAAGTTAATATCGTTGCGATTTACGGAGGTGCCGATATCAACGGACAAATCAGGGAACTGAAGCACGGAGCTCATTTTATCGTTGCTACCCCGGGGCGAATGAAAGATGTCCTGGAAAGAGGCAAGGCTGATATTTCAAATATCAGATGGACTGTCCTCGATGAAGCTGACGAGATGCTTAACATGGGCTTCCAGGAGGAGCTTAATGCCATCCTTGAACAGACTCCTGAAAGTAAAAATATGCTTTTATTCTCGGCCACCATGTCTAAGGAAGTAGCTTCGATTGCTTCCGGATACATGAAAGATCCTATAGAAATCGTGGTCGGACAAAAGAACACAGGTTCCGCAAATGTTGTGCACGACTGTTACATGGTCAATGCACACGACCGCTACCTTGCCCTGAAGCGCATCATAGATGTAAATCCCGATCTCTACGGACTGGTTTTCTGCCGTACCCGGATGGAAACCAAGGAAGTAGCTGCAAAACTTTTAAATGACGGATATAATGCCGATGCCCTTCATGGTGACCTTTCACAGGCCCAGCGTGACATGGTGATGCAGAAATTCAGGAACAAAAACCTACAGATTCTGGTGGCTACCGACGTTGCTGCCCGCGGACTGGACGTAACCGACCTGACACACGTGATCAATTATAACCTTCCCGACGATATCGAAATTTATACACACCGCAGCGGACGAACCGGAAGAGCCGGGAAAGAAGGCGTATCCGTTGTGATTATCCACTCTAAGGAACAATATAAAATTCACCAGATTGAAAAGGTTATTAACCGTAAATTCAACTGGAAGAAGGTTCCCGGAGGAAGCGAAATCTGTGAAAAACAACTTTTCAGCCTGATCGATAAAGTCGAAAAAGTTGATTGTACCCAGATTGAACCTTTCCTGCCCAGGATTTATGAGAAAATTGAAACACTCAGCCGCGAAGAAATCATCAAACGGTTATTTTCACTGGAATTCAACAGAATTTTTGATTATTATAAAAATGCTCCGGATCTGAATAAAGTTGCCGTAAGCAAGAAAAGTGAAATGAAATCCGGGAAAACGACTTTCAACCGCTTCTTTATCAGCATTGGCACAAAAGATGAAGTAACCACCCGCGATTTGATCGGGTTGATCAACGATGCAGTTGAAGACAGAAACATTGAAATCGGCAAGATCGACCTGATGAAAAGTTTCTCATTCTTTGAAGTCGATAGCAATTATACTGATAAAATCCTCAATTCATTCCAGCATGTTGAAGTAAGCGGCCGTAAAATTGTTGTAGAACAGGCACAGGACAGAAAACCTTCAGCATCATCAAGATCCAAAAAAGAGAAATTCAGGGAAGGCAAATTCTCCGAATATGGCAAAAACAGTCGCAGAGACCGCGAGCGTAAAGGTTCAAAAGACAGAAAATATAAAAAAAGTAGATGGTAAACTAGTAACCATATTTTTTCTTCCAAAGAAAACTTAAGCGGTTACGGATTTCTTTTTCCTTGTTATTATTTTGCGGGTCATAAAATTTATGGCCCGCTATTTTTTCGGGCAAATAATCCTGCAAAACAAAATTATTTTCAAAATCATGGGCATATTTGTAATCCTTTCCATAGCCCAACTGGCTCATTAATTTAGTCGGTGCATTTCTCAAATGCAGAGGCACTGGTAAATCGCCTGTCTGTTCAACAAAAGCCAAAGCATCATTAATTGCTTTATAGGAAGCATTGCTCTTGGGCGATGTAGCCAAATAAACAGCAGTTTCCGAAAGAATGATACGCGATTCGGGCATCCCGATCACATGAATAGCGTCAAAACAGGCCTGGGCAAGAAGCAAGGCATTGGGATTGGCCAGACCTATATCCTCAGATGCCAGAATCAGCATCCTGCGGGCAATAAATTTCGGGTCTTCCCCACCGGCAATCATCCTGGCCAGCCAATAAACCGCAGCATTGGGATCACTGCCCCTCATGCTTTTAATGAAGGCCGAAATAATGTCGTAATGCATCTCCCCGCTTTTGTCGAACATGGCAATATTCTGCTGTAGGACATCCGTAACTTTCTGATCGGTAATCACCACCTGATCGGAATTTTCTGCATTAACCATCATCTCCAGGATATTGAGCAATTTGCGGGCATCACCTCCCGAAAAACGCAAGATGGCCTGATCTTCCTTAACCTCAATATCTTTCTTCTTCAGATAGATATCCGTTTCAATAGCATGGTTCAGAATCTCCAGCAGTTCCTCTTTTTCAAGAGACTGAAGCACATAAACCTGACAACGTGATAACAAAGGAGATATAACTTCGAAGGACGGATTTTCAGTAGTGGCACCAATCAAGGTAACAGTTCCCTGCTCAACTGCACTTAATAAGGAATCCTGTTGTGATTTGCTAAAACGGTGGATTTCATCAATAAACAAAATAGCATTGGGCTGATTGAAAAATTGCAATTTCTTGGCCTTTTCAATAGTCTCTCGCACATCCTTCACCCCCGAATTAACGGCACTTAAAGTGTAGAAAGGACGCTTCAGGGTATTGGCAATGATCGTAGCCAGTGTGGTTTTTCCCACACCCGGAGGCCCCCACAGGATAAACGAAGAAAGGTTGCCCGATTCTATCATTTTTCTCAGCACAGCCCCTTTACCAATCAAATGCCGCTGCCCGATATAATGATCCAGATCTTTAGGCCTCAGACGCTCTGCCAAAGGTTGATTTACCGACATATTCTTTTAGATAGTTTATGCGAAAATACAAAAATCAGGGCAATTTATTCATTGATTTAGATCGCAGAAATGAGCATTACTAAAATATGAAGTTCGAAATAACTGGCTCCGGTAAAATTTTTATGAGAACAAATCAATTCTCCAGGTATTGCCTCGTTGTCATAACAGTTGAATAAGTATTATTTAAAGCTGCTAAAAATGCATTTTGAACGACCGCTGCTTTGAGGATTTCATCATTAATTTTCAAATCCCTTGTGGCGCAGGCATCTCCAATTAAAACAATATTAAATCCCAGATCCTTCGCAGCCCTTGTAGTTGCATCAACACACATATGGGTCATCATGCCACAAATAATCAAATCTGTTATATCATTGCTCTTAAGATATTCCAGCAATCCGGTTTCCCGGAAACTATTGGGATAATGTTTGATGATGACTTTCTCATTTGCCAGAGGCCGGACATTCTTGTGTATCTCTGCTCCTTTAGTTCCGGGTAGAAAAAACGTTGCAGCGGGTTTAGTGGCAATATGCTGCACATGAACAACCGGCAAATGATCGGCTCTGAAATGTTCCAGGATAAATCCCGCATTTACAATTGCATCCCCGGATCCGGCTAATGGCATTGAACCATTTTCAAAATAATCATTCTGAATATCAATAAGGAGTAAGGCTTTTTTCATGTTTTTTTAGAATTCAATAACATCAAAATTATTTTTTAGTTTGCAATAAACAGGCCAATTTCTCTAAAATTTATTTTGATTGTAATTTATTAAAGTTTCGCAAGTAAATATCTCCCTGAACGGAATAAAATTTAACAACTGAGATTTATTGTTCATCATGTCATATAGAAATAATGAGAAATATTCCTCTGTGTACCTCTGTGTTATTGTATCGATTTATTACACAGAGAACCACAGAGTTTTAACACAGAGTGCCACAGAGAAATCTGTTATAACCCCTTAATAC
>JAUZOH010000094.1 GCA_030706565.1 Bacteroidota bacterium
CATTGGGGTGAAACAGTAAGTTTCTCTGCCTTAGCCTACGCTCAAGCACCTTAAATTATAGACAGGATTAACCTGTTCAATTTCTACAGATTATTAGGGCAACCTGTAATCATGTAAATTATGTAAATCATGTAATCCTGTCAAAATCTTTAGGCGAAAATACCTTTACCACAAAGGCACAAAGTACACTATTCTTAGTGAACTCTCCGTGACTTAGTGGTTATAAAAACGCTGAAATGCCTAGATCCTCAAATCAAACTTTCTCCATCCTATAACCAGTATCCCGTTATAACCCCTTTTTACTACTTGCGAAACTTCAATTAAATATATAATGAATCAACAGGAACATCATAAAAGAGAAACATTCAGAGAAGAATATCTTGGAATGTTAAAAAGATTTGAAATAGAATACGATGAACAATATTTATTTGAATGGATAGAAGACCAATAGGCCGCCGCTATGCGGCTTGTTATTGTATTCAACTTTAAGTGCTACAAAGAGGTCGCCGCTATGCGGCTTTACGTTATTCTTTATGTACCTAGTCCAATCCCTGTATCCATTGGGGTGAAACAGTAAGTTTCTCTGCCTTAGCCTACGCTCAAGCACCTTAAATTATAGACAGGATTAACCTGTTCAATTTCTACAGATTATTAGGGCAACCTGTAATCATGTAAATCATGTTAATCATGTAATCCTGTCAAAAAATACATTTACCACAAAGACACTAAGGGCACAAAGAATACAAGTTTCCTTTGTAAACCTTGTGTAATCCTTGTGTCCTTGTGGTAAGGTGATTGGATTGATTTCATTTTTCGCTGGCTGAGCCTAGACTAAGCTACTTCTCTGCATATACCGTAATGCTAAAAATCCCTGTTCCCATTTTTCTGAACTGCTCCAACTCCTCAGGGGAAATGTATTTCAGGAAAATTTCATCCGGAACAGGAGTGGCTTTTTCTTTTTGTATTTTAATGTTTTTCAGTCCTTTATCCTTCATTATTTGAACATATAGTTCCAATTGTATGGCACCTGAAACGCAACCGGCATATAGCTCGGCTTCCTGCTGAATTTTTTCAGGTAACTTACCTTTGATCACTATATCCGAAACGGAAAGATGCCCGCCAGGCTTTAAAACCCTGAAGATTTCCCCGAAAGCCTTGTCCTTATCCGGTACCAGGTTCAACACGCAGTTGCTGATCACCACATCGGCCAGGTTGTCCGATACAGGCATATTTTCTATATCCCCCTGGCGGAATTCCACATTGTTGAATCCCAGTTTCTCTGCGTTTTTCCTGGCTTTGTCTATCATAGCTTCCGTGAAATCGATGCCCAGCACTTTGCCTTTTTCTCCGACTATTGCCCTGGCTACGAAACAATCATTGCCCGCACCCGACCCCAGGTCAATTACGGTGTCTCCTTCCTTAATTTGCGCATATTCGGTAGGAATGCCGCAACCTAAACCCAAATCAGCCTCAGGGTTATATCCTTTTATTTTCTTGTAATTTTCACTGAAGATAGCATAATCAACCCCTGAACAACAACCCGTTGCCCCGCAACAGGAGGATTCGTTCTGAGCCTTGGATTGCATGGCAATCTGGCTGTACTTCTCTTTTACAATTTCTTTTGCATTTTTCATGATCCTACAGAGTTTATGTTAATTTAAAATAAAAATTTATTGACAACAAGGTGACGGACTATTATTATTCTCTGTTTCCCAGAAATCACCAAATAGTTGCCTGGCCTTTTCCCAGTTTTCCCAATCAATGCAATAATTCACCCTGGGAGGGGCAATACTTCCGCGGATAAGCCCGGCATCCTTCAGTTCGGCCAGGTGCTGGGAAACCGTTGCTTTGGCTATGGGCAATTCCTTATGTATATCGCCGAAACAACAAGCATCCAGCGATGCAAGGTATTTCAGGATGGCAATGCGTGCCGGATGCCCCAGGGCTTTGGCAAAACGGGCCAGGATGATTTCTTCGTCCCGGTAATCTGTACTTTTTGTGTATGCCATAATTCAATTATTTGTTTGTTGTTCGCAAAAATACGAACAATTTTTCAGTTATATTATTTTTTTAGAAAATATTAATAGATATTTTTGACTAACTGAATTCTTAAAATATTTAACTACTAAACCGCTTGATTTGAATTTTCTGTTAAATATTTAATTTTGAGCATATTAAAACCTAACTTTAAATGAATAAATGTACTTTTACTTTACTCTTTTTACTGGCTAATTGGGTAGTTTTCGGCCATGCGAAAAGAACGGACGAAGGCTCCCTGCCAATAAACAGGGCTAAAATCAATTCCTTCACTTTCATTGAAGGAACCGGATTGGCAAAGAAGACTTTAATATCTTCAACGGAAAGGCAAGATCTCCTGAATGATATCTGTTTGCCTTCGGTCACTTATATGCTTTCCAATACTCAGAATGATCTATTCGTTGAACCCTTTATCAAAAGATGGAGACCTTATGAACAATATGTCAGGTTTGAGGGTACTAAATTTTCAAGGAGATTACAAAGAGTGGCATCGGTTTCTTCTCCTTCTGAGGGTGAAAAAATCACAGCAACCCTTTATGATGGCAACACGGAAGACTTTAGTATTATTAAAAGGGATACAACGATCATCCGGGTGGGTGAAAAGGGCACAGGCACCGATTCGGTCAGGGCCCAGGTTTTAGGAGACAGTTATACGCAGGGCGCCTTTTATAAAGACGCACTGATTACCAAAGGCTATGTTCCCTTGTTGGATCTTGTCGGCTTAAGAAAATGTGATGGCAACAGTACGGCATATTATGATGAAGGAAGAGGAGGAGCAACCTTAAATACTTATTTCACGGTCAGCACCGGAAAAACAATTCATTATAATCCATTTTTCCAACCCTCCGGAAATTTCAGGTATTGGGGAGCCACTGGTTTCTGGAAAATGGCTTGTACGCATCCAACCTCCGGGACCAATACATTTAACGAGTTTTATAACTGTGGATTTTACAGAGAATCGGCTTTAAGCAAATTTGATGCCCGCACGGGCCTGCTGGCTAAACCCAGGGAAGGAGATATCATGTATGATAATGACCAAAATACCTACATTATTTTTTCCGGGGCTAAATGGAGAAAAACCAATTATTCGGTTTATACCTGGGCTTTTCAATATGACAAATATTTATCGATGTGGAATCTGAAATGCCCGGATTTTTTGTTTGTCATGTTAGGACTTAATGACTTCAGGAGAAATATACAGGCAGACTTTACCGCCTGGAATCAGAAAATGGAACTGATGGCCAAATCATTCCTGGAATCCAATCCTGATGGCAAATTTGTACTATGTACCCCTGCATCCACCTGTGGCCAGATGGACAATGCAGCAGGAGATTTTACCGTATATCAAAACGCTGCGATGTGGAGGGCAAGAAAAAATATAATTGATCATTTTGATAACAGGGAGCAGGATAAAATCTATATAGTGGATGTGGCTACCCGGATTGATAACGAATATGGTTATGAATATACCAGCGATTCGACTTATACAAAACCTTATGAAGGTTACAGAGGCGAAGCAAAATTAGCGGTACAAACCGGAAATCCCCATCCTTATTTGAATTATCCCAGTATGGGTATCCCTTTAGCTGCTTTTATTCAATATTATAGAGGAAGCCTTCCGCACAAAACAAAAAAGTTGATTCCTGGCCGCACCAAATAAATGGGAAAATGACGCGAAGCCGCTAAAAAAACTATGAAGGCAACAGGGCACAGAAAAATTAAAGATATCCCGGATCTCAGTGGTTCTCATCTTAAATCAGTGGCTATCAGTGTAATGTTATTCTCTTACGCTGAGGAAATACTGAGTTACGCTGAGTAATCTCTAAAGATTATTTTGCGTCTCTGCGTCTTTGCGTGAAAATGTATTTCTCGCCAAGGCGACAAGGCGCAAAGAATAAATACTTTAATATAGCATGGGGTTTGCCTTCGACTCCGCTCAGGCACCATTGGGGCATATTAAATTATAGACAGGATTAAAGAATTAACATGTTCAATTTATACCGGTTGTTGGGGCAACCTGTAATCATGTAAATCATGTAATCCTGTCAAAATCTTTGCGTGAAAATACATTTCCACTAAGAAATAATAAAATATTTCTTAGTGAACTCCGTGCCTGAGTGGTAATGTATTTCTATTCTAATTCAGTTTTCTGATCCTTACTTCCACCGTTTTATCGTTGGCCATGAGTTTGGTCAGTTCCGAAACATGAGTATTTCCATAATGATAGGGATAAAGGATATGGGGATGAAACAGGTGGACACACTGTACAACTTGCGAGGGAAGCATGGTGTAAGGCTGATTCATCGGGAGAAAGGCAATGTCAATGTTTTTCAATGCAGCCATTTCGGGGATATTTTCGGTATCGCCGGCAATATACACGCGTTTGTTGCCAAAGGTCAGCACATAGCCATTATCCCTGTTTTTTGGGTGAAACTGAAGGTGCTGCGGGGTGTTGTTGTAGGCGGGGACGGCTTCGATTTTAACGCCATCAACCGTCTTTACATCCCCGTTTTTCATCACCTGGCCCTTATTCAGCTCGTCGAAAGTTGTCTGATTAAGAATGATTGCCGTTCCCGGCTTTACAGATTTTTCAATCGCCTTTTTGTCGAAGTGGTCGAAATGGTCGTGGGTGATCAGGATCAGATCGGCCTTGGGGAACTTTGAATAATCGGCATATTGGCCGACTGGGTCAACCTGAATGATCTTCCCGTTGAAATTGAACATTAAAGAAGCATGGCCAAAAAAAGTAATGGTCAATTTTCCGGCAGAAGTTTCAAATTCATCGCTTTCGAATTTGTTTTGCGCGCAGGATTGGAAGGTGGCAGAAAACACCATCAACGAAAAAACAAAAATATTCTTCATACGCATATAATTTTATTGTTTAATGTTTACAGGTGCCGTTACGCGGCTTTGTGACTATATGATTTCTTGTCTTTATCTACAAATAGATCACCGCTATGCGGCTAAGGCAAAATTCTTCTGCTTTAATCTAAAAATATATAAGTAAATATATGAAAATTTATGGTTGCTTGTTCATGATTTAGTTGCAGAGCAGCAGCCTATTTGCAATGATTATAATTAAAAGCCATTGCAAAGCCGCATAGCGGCGGTCTATTTGCAGCACCTATTATTAAAATCCATCAAAAAGCCGCATAGCGGCGGCCTATTTGTAGCTCGTAAAGTTGAATAAAATAACAAGCCGCATAGTGGCGACCTATTAGTCTTCTATCCATTCAAATAAATATCGTTCATCGTATTCTATTTCAAACCTTTTTAAAATTTCAAGATATTCTTCTCTAAATGTTTTTCTTTTATGATATTCCTGTTGATTCATTATATATTTAACTACATCATCAATTTGAGAATGGGAATATGAAAATACACCATACCCTCGTTGCCATTCAAACTTCCCCTTCACCCATCCTTTATCATTGATGAATTTGGAAGATATAGACTTTATTTCTTCCATAAAATCTGCCATGGACATGGTGGTTCCAAAACCTGTAAAATATGTATATGATCCGGCACATTATTTATGGCCAGTAATTTTTGCTTTCGGTTTTGAACAAGTCCCGTAATGTATTTTTGTAATTCATCATTGTGACCTGAAGAGATTAAATTCCCCCTTCCTTTGACTGCAAAAATAAAATGAAGATAGACTTGACTGAATGTATTAGCCATATTTAATTAATTTATAGGTCGCCGCTATGCGGCTTTGTGACTTTATCTACAAATAGGCCGCCGCTATGCGGCTTTATTCTCATATTATTTCCTGTATTTATCTACCAATAGATCACCGCTACGCGGCTGCAAAATCCAGTTCAAAACGGACAAACAATCCGGAGGAAGCCGGAGAGTGATTCCGGTCGAAAGCGGCTGATGCAAAATATCTTTTGCTTTAATTTCAAGTTATTTTAAGTAAATATAGGAAATTATTTGGTTGCCTGATCATATTTAGCTACAAAGCAGTGGCCTATGATTCTGCTCAGGCAAAGGAGCCGCCGGTGGCTGAGCGAAGTCGAAGCCACCGGAAAATGGATTGGATCTGATAAAAAATTAAATTATTGATCCTTTGCGAGAAATACATTTTGACATGATTAATTCACAAAGATTGTTGGGGCAACCTGTAATCATGTAAATCATGTAATCTTGTCTATAATTTCATTTTCATGCAGGGACGCAAAAACGTCTATAGAGATTACAAACCTTTTTGACGGATCAATTCCTTAATCAACGTGACGAAATTTCGAATATCGTCTTCTGTAGTATCAAAAGAAGTTAACCACCTGACTTCCGAAATATTTTCATCCCAATAATAAAAAGGATATTTTTCCTGAAGTTCCGAAATTATGGAATTGGGAAGAATGGCAAAAACCCCGTTGGACTGAACCTTTTGGGTGATCTTGATTTGCGGGATCTGTTCAATCTCATGCTCGAGCAGGGCAGCCATCTGGTTGGCGTGCTGAGCTATGCGCAGCCACAAATTATCTTTGAGGTAGGCTTCAAACTGGGCAGAGACAAAACGCATCTTAGACACCAGCTGCATGCTTTGCTTTTGTTTGTACTTGAAATTTAAAGCCAGATCCTTATTGAAAATAAGAACAGCTTCGCCGTACATCAAACCATTTTTGGTTCCTCCCAGGGATACCACATCAGCCCCGGCATCCACGGTGATACTCTTCATGTCTGTTCCCAGCGAAGCAGCCGCATTGGCCAGACGGGCCCCGTCAATATGCAGGTACATCCCGTTTTGATGGGCCAGGTCGGCAATAGCTTTTATCTCATCAATGGAGAAAACTGTGCCGAGCTCGGTCGGCGTTGAAATGGAAATAATTTTAGGCTGAGCATGATGTTCAGAACCAAAGCCATGCAGATGCGGCTTAATTAATTCAGGAGTCAGCTTGCCGTCCGGGGTAGGAATCGTATAAATCTTGCAGCCTATGTTTTTCTCCGGGGCGGCACATTCATCCACGTTGATGTGTGCGGTTTCCGCACAAATAACCGAATTGAAAGAATCGACTGCAGACTTCAAACTTAAAATATTTGCTGCAGTACCCGTCAACACAAAAAACACCTCTGTGTTTTCTCCGAAATGCTTTCTGATGGCCGCTTTTGCCTGTTCAGAATAAACATCTTCGCCATAAGACATGGTATGGCCTTCATTAGCACTAATAATAGCTTTGATGATCTCCGGGTGTACCCCGGAATTATTGTCGCTTGCAAATCCTCTTTTGTTCATGTTAGAATATACTTTAAGGGCACAAAAATAGGATTATCTTGAAGAAAAAAACAATAAGTTTCAAATTAAAACTCAGAAGTGAAATGGAAATTTATCTTTTCAAATTTGTCTTGAGCCATCTGCAAGGCATAAGGAGATTCAGCCAAAAACACATCCCGTCCCTGTTTATCTTCGGCAAGCACATTAAATTTCCGTTTCTTGAAATCATCCAGCTGAACCTTATCATTGCTCTCAATCCAGCAGGCCTTGTATAAATTGATGGGTTCGTAGCGGCAAAGGGCATTGTATTCGTGCTGAAGCCTGTATTGTATCACTTCAAACTGCAGTTCTCCAACTGTCCCGATGATTTTCCGTCCGTTTGCCCGGCTGATGAAAAGCTGGGCAACGCCTTCATCCATTAGTTGGTCAATGCCTTTGGCCAATTGCTTGGATTTCATCGGGTCATCATTTTCCACATAACGGAAGAGTTCGGGTGAGAAGCTCGGAATCCCCTTGAAGTGCAATAACTCTCCTTCAGTAAGCGTATCGCCTATTTTGAAGGTACCGGTATCATGTAAACCAACAATATCGCCAGGATAAGCTTCGTCAATCACTTCTTTTTTATCGGCCATAAAGGATGTGGGGCTCGAAAATTTCATCATCTTGCCATGGCGCACATGAAGGTAGTTCTTGTTTCTCTCGAATTTTCCCGAACAGACGCGAACAAAAGCAATACGGTCGCGATGGTTGGGATCAAGATTGGCATGAATCTTAAATATAAATCCGGTAAACTTGGGTTCTTCGGGAAGGACTTTACGTTCGACCGTAGTAAATACCTTAGGAGTAGGTGCTATGTCTATAAAACAATTGAGCAATTCATGCACACCGAAATTGTTCAGCGCGCTTCCAAAAAAGACAGGAGCCAGGTGGCCGGCCAGGTACTCGTTGTGGTCAAATTTCGGATAAACCCCTTCGATTAAATTCGTTTCCTCGCGAAGTTTGCTGACAAATTTATCATCCAGGTATTTTTCCAATACAGGGCTTTTGAGGTCATCAATTTCAACAGAATGGTCCTGATCGGTGGTATTGGGTTTAAACAATTTCAGCTTCTTTTCATACATATTATAGACGCCTTTGAAATAGCGGCCTCCACCAATGGGCCAGCTAAGGGGGCGAACTTTAATCTTCAGTTCTTTTTCAATTTCGTCAAGCAGGTCAAAGGGATCATTGCCGGGACGGTCCATCTTGTTGATAAAGACCATCACGGGGGTATTGCGCATACGGCAAACCTCCATCAGTTTTAGGGTTTGGGCTTCAACCCCTTTGGCACAGTCAATTACGATGATCACACTGTCTACTGCAGTAAGGGTACGGTAGGTGTCTTCTGCAAAATCCTGGTGACCGGGAGTGTCCAAAATATTAATCTTTACGCCATCATATTCAAATCCCATCACGGAAGTGGCTACTGAAATGCCCCTTTGGCGCTCAATTTCCATAAAATCCGATACGGTAGTACGTTTTATCTTATTTGATTTCACGGCACCGGCAACACGAATGGCCCCGCCAAACAATAATAACTTTTCGGTAAGGGTCGTTTTCCCTGCATCAGGGTGACTAATAATAGCAAAAGTACGTCTTCTCTGTATCTCTTTTAAAAAATCCATCGTCTAAAATTAAATTTGCAAAATTACTACTTTCAGAAACTACAATAACTATTTCCTGAAAAAAATATGATAAAATTTGCAACATCTTCCGGACTATTGTAAAAGAGTGGTATTTTTACCCCATCAACCGGATGATTTTTAATTGACTAAAAGATAGAAAATCAATTTTTCAGGATATTTTTTCCTTTTTTGTATTTTTATAATTTGTATGTTTATATCTGAAGATTAATAAATTAAATGTGGTTAACTAAAATAAATATTCAATACCTGAAGCTTTTGGTCATCACTTTTTTATTCTTTGAGTTAAGTGCATGCCGGAGGGACAATGGTTCCTGCGTTCAGCCTGACACTCCTGTACCCACCAGCAACAGTCCGGTTCCTCAGGGAGGTACTTTAAAGCTTTCGGTCAATTCGGTAACGGGAGCAACCTACCTCTGGCAGGGCCCGGATAATTTCAGGTCGACCACACAGAATCCTGAAATTTCAAATTTTTCTGAAGCAAACGCCGGACAATATTCGGTTTATATTATCCTGAACGGTTGCAAAAGTGAGACCGTCTATATTACCGTCGAGCTGAGCAATGATGGGAAAATAGGCTTTTTTACAGACAGCCGGGACGGGAAAATATATAAAACAGTAGTTCTTGGGGATCAGGTATGGATGGCCGAAAATTTCGATTATTACACCCTTTCCGGTTCCGGATATTATAAAAATGATTCATTGTCCTACGGGTACCTGGGACGTTTGTATAACTGGGCTACAGCTGTGGCAGTTGCCCCAGACGGCTGGCATCTTCCCACCCAAAATGAATGGAAAATTTTGTCGGATCACCTGGGGGGAGCAGATAATGCCGGGGGCAAATTGAAAGAAAGAGGAACTCTGCACTGGCTTTCGCCAAATACCGGGGCCACCGACAGCACCATCAAATTCAATGCACTTCCTGCAGGTTTTGTTACTTCAAACAATGGATTCAGCAATTTGGGAACAGGGGCTTATTTCTGGACTGCAGATGAAAACGGTTCTTCATTTGCATACTATTTTTACCTTTATTATTCAAGTTCTGTCCTGACCCTGATGAACGGGAACAAAAGCATGGGCCTTTCAATTCGTTATGTAAAGAACTGAAATTCAATATTTTAAAACATTTCAACGATGGATGAAATTCAAAAAGGTAAACGCTATCAGAGATTATACGTGCAGGTCGAAAGCCTGATGGCAAAAAGCAATGATCCTACCGCACGCATGGCAACCATTGCAGCCCTATTGCACAACAAATTGGAATATTTCTTCTGGACAGGTTTTTATATGCTGAAAAACGGTGTATTAACCGTAGGTCCTTATCAGGGAGCCGTAGCCTGCCTTGAACTGGCCAAAGATAAAGGCGTTTGCTGGGCAGCCATCAACAGTCAAAAAACCGTGATTGTACCTGACGTTGAAAAATTTCCCGGGCACATTGCCTGCGATTCACGTTCAAAATCCGAAATTGTCGTGCCTGTCCGCTATCAGGGCGCAATTATCGGCGTGCTCGACGTGGACAGCAAAGAATTAAACTCTTTTGATGAAACGGATGCAGGGGAACTTGAAAAAATCGTTGAATTGATTTTTATTTAGCCTGACTCATGGGTTTTATGTAAACAATTTAGCGTATTTTTATAAGACATATTCCAATTTTTACTGACTGAATGATTTTAATTCTATGCATAGCCATTCTATGTTGCATTGATCTGTTTACCTTCAAGGAATTAAAGACCCTATGCAACCGTATTTCGGGCAAACATTCCCGGAAATTCATTTATTGGCTGTTCTGGTCGGTCAATATCCTATATATCCTTTCTGTCATATACGGTTATATTGAACGCCCCAGGGACATGGTCCTGAAAGTGGTGAGCCAGTATTATTTCATGATTGCCGTAGGGATGGCCCTGTATATTCCCAAATTTGTATTTGTACTTTTCCATCTGATCGAGGATTTGGTGCATCTGACCGCCCGTTTTTCCCTGAAGCATATGCGAAGTAAGGACACAAAGGTTTCAAAGGCAGTAGATACCATGAGCCGTTCCGAATTCATTTCGAAAGTCGGCATATTGACAGCTGCTTTGCCTTTCTTTTCAATCACTTACGGAATAGCAAAAGGCCGTTTTGACTTTAAAGTCAGGAATATACCGGTTACTTTGCTGGATTTGCCCGAAAGTTTTGAAGGCTTTAGAATTTTACAGATATCCGATATACATATAGGAAGTTTTATTGGAGAAGAACATGAAATAACCAAAGCTATTAATTTGATTAACAGCCAGAATGCAGATATAATATTTTTTACCGGCGACCTGGTCAATGTACTTGCCACTGAAGCCGACCATTGGGTGACCTTTTTAGGCAGGATGCACGCCAAATATGGGAAATATTCAGTTCTGGGCAACCACGACTACGGAGGATATTACCATTGGAGTTCTGAAGCGGCCAAAACGGCCAACCTCGACCATCTTAAGGAGTTACAGCATAAAATGGGCTTCAGGCTTTTGCTCAATGAATCCTTTCCCTTTTATCTGGACCACCAGGCAATCGGGATTATTGGGATTGAAAACTGGGGAATGCCGCCTTTCCCTCAGAAGGCAGATTATTTAAAAGCGGTAAAAAATGTCGAAAATATTCCCTGCAAAATATTGCTTTCGCATGATCCTACCTATTGGGATAATTTTGTTGCAGGGAAAAAGGATATAGACTTAACCCTTTCGGGCCATACTCATGGAATGCAGTTTGGGGTTTCCGTGGGTTCATTTCAGTGGAGCCCGATCAAATATAAATACCCGCACTGGGCAGGCCTGTACAGGTATCATAATCAGTACTTGTATGTAAACCGTGGATTGGGATATATAGGATTTTCAGGCCGCGTAGGCATACCTCCTGAGATAACCGTCATCACCCTTCACAGGGATATCCGGGACAAGCTGAACTAAGAGATTGGAGGCTAAGATGTAATCCCGTTTTGACAGGATTACATGATTTTCAAGTTGTGTCCCCAACAACCTTTGTGAATTAAACATGTTCCCTATTAGCTGCAGCAAAGCAGTCTATTTGCAGTGATTATAATTAATTGAAGTTTCGCAAGTAGTAAAAAGGGTTATAAGGGTATACTGCTTCA
>JAUZOH010000095.1 GCA_030706565.1 Bacteroidota bacterium
AAGCCTCCAGGAGCTATTTTCCCTTTTTATTATGTATTAAAATCTACATTAAACTATGAATTCTTCATTTGTTTTTTCCATGCCGCAAAAAATCGTGTTTGGAGCAGGGAAATTTAAAAATCTTCCCGGATATATTTCAGGATTTGGCCGCAGGGTCATTTTACTTACAGGTTCTGCATCATTTGTGGGTTCTGCTCACTGGGAATATCTTACCAAAGAGCTAAAAAAAATGAATGTACATTATGATCATGCGACTATTTCCCATGAACCATCCCCTCAATTAATAGACGAACTAACCACTGAATGCCGTACCATACATCCCTCGGTAGTGGTTGCAATAGGCGGAGGCAGCGTACTTGATGCCGGCAAGGCAATTTCGGCCATGATCCTGACAGCCGGCTCGGTGATCGATTATCTGGAAGGTTTCGAGGGAAGTAAAAAACACAAGGGCACAAAAATACCCTTTATCGCTGTACCCACTACTTCAGGAACGGGCAGTGAAGCTACAAAAAATGCTGTTCTTAGTGAACCGGGGGAAAATGGTTATAAGCGCTCTTTGCGTCACGACAATTTTATCCCCAACCTTTCCTTAGTAGACCCAGTACTTACTCTTTCGTGCCCGGCAGGCATAACAGCAGCCTCCGGAATGGATGCTTTTACCCAATTGGTAGAATCCTATCTCTCCGTTAAATCAACAAATCTGACGGATTGCCTGGCACTTGAAGGAATACGGTCCATTAAAAAGGGATTATTACAAGTAGTTGAAAACGGCAAAAATCTGGAAGCACGAACCCACATGTCGTACTCGGCATTACTAAGCGGGATCACCCTTGCCAACGCCGGACTTGGCGTGGTCCATGGATTTGCCTCGGCAATGGGAGGGAAGGCTGCTATTCCGCATGGAATCATTTGCGGAACTTTGATGGCATCAGCTAACAGGAAAAATTTGAACAAACTAAAGGACAGCAGGATTAAGTCGCCGGTCATATACAAATATGCCCATCTGGGCAGAATATTTTTGGATGCTGAAACTGAAAAAGTAAATGATGATTTTTATGCTGAAGAATTTGTTTCCATGCTCGAACAATGGACTGAAAAATTAAAACTGCCGCGATTGAGTGATCTTAAATTAACTACAGAGGAATTGGAAAAAATCGCATCGGCCACAGCAATTAAAAATAATCCGGTTGATTTGAATCCTAAAGATCTTTTAGACATTTTACATGCCAGAATGTAATAATTGTGTAGAGACTCAATGTATTTTGCTAAGACACGATATTGTAAAGACTCGATTAATCGCGTCTCTAGCAAAATACAATAATACAATTGTCCTATAATTTATATTATGTTAAATAGCATATTTAAAAATAAGGGAGAAGATAAAAACCTCCTCCCTGTATGGATTATTTCTTTAAATTATCCAGAAGTGCCTTCATTTCTTTCATCTTATCGAAATTTTGAAGTTTTGCATATAAGGTCTGCAAGGTCTGGATGGTATTTATATCCTTAGGATTAATCTCATGTGCTTTCTCCATAAATGGTAAAGCATCTTTTAAGCAACTGTTGGCTTTTTCAACTTGTGCATTGTATTTTGCAGTTTCACTCAAAGGAATATCACCGGCAGCTTTGAATATTTCAACAGCCTGATTGTAATGCAAAGCACCCAGATTATAATAAGCATCAAAATAATCGGGTTTTACCTCAATTGCCTGTTTATAGGATTCTTCAGCTTTAGCGGGTTCTTTCAGTTTTTCATAAAGTGTACCTTCAGCAAAATAGAATGACTGGTTCTTAGGATCCTTTTCTTTGGCCAATTTCAGGTAATCCAATGCCTGTTGCGATTCTCCGCTAACCAGGTAAAAATTGATCATTTCAATAAGAATGGCATTATTGCCGGGATAAGCCTGGAAACCATCCTTTAAAATCGATAAAGCCTTTGCGGTATCATGAAGGCAGAGGTAAGCATTTTTCAGATAAATATAAGTATTGGCACCCCCATACTTGTAATCCTTTGCCTGAGAATAATATTGAAGGGCTTTTTCATAATTTTTTGCAGAATAAGCAGCAAGTCCGGCATTATAAAGAAGTGAAGTATCGGTGAAAGTCTTAAATATTGGTAAATGACCGATTTCCAAAACATTTTCAAAATCCTTCATGGCCTGGTCATAGTTATCCTGATTGAATTCCGAAATACCGTCGTTTTCAAACTGTGATTTCAGTTTCTTTAAATTCTCTGAAAATTTCTTGGTTTCTTTTCCTTCTTTATCCATATCCATTGCTTTCTTATAAGTATCAAATGACTGCTGCAACGGATCTTCAACTATATTTTTAGTTACTTTCCAGGATTTTAAAGCTTTATTTTCAAAAATCACATTGACACGGGGATATACATAAATTTCCTTACCGGTTGTATCATGTTTAATCTCCTGGGGATCCTTAAATAAGAGTTTGAGCTCACTGCTGGACATCCCAAAACGTAAATATTGAACATTTACTTCTCCAATTTTCTGAAGTAAATCAGCTCTTTCAATCCAGGTTTTAACTTTGACATTTTGCTTAGGATTTTGCATGGCCTCATTACTTTTATTGTATTTTTTCTCCAGTGAAGAATAATCTAAAGCATCCGGAGAGGTAAATTGTTGGCCCATGGCACATAAAAAACTGCTAAAAAACAATATGCCCGTAAGTATTTTTTTCATGTTTTATAAAATTTAAATTAGTTTACAAATTTATTACTATTACTTTGAAATATCAAAATAAATCCCGGGGATAAAATTTCTGTAAATCAAATTTTTATCTCTATTTTTTATCTCTATTCATTTATCCTCTTAGAATGTTAAATATTTTCTGAAGAATCTATGTTCTCACCTTCCACCGGATCAACGCCTTCTTCCCCGCCTTCATTTTCTTCCTCGCCGGCCTGAACCAGAGATACAGCAGCTATAGAATCATTTCCCCTTAAGTTGATGAGCCGTACTCCCTGTGTGGCACGTCCGGAAACACGCAGGTCCTTGACGGCCACCCGAATTGCCAGTCCGGATTTATTGATAATCATCAGGTCATCATCGTCGGTCACAGACTTTATGGCAATCAGATTACCGGTCTTGTCGGTTATATTGAGGGTCTTGACGCCTTTCCCGCCACGATTGGTGATTCGGTAATCCCCCACTTTAGAACGTTTTCCATATCCATTTTCAGAAACGACCAGGACATCCTGGTTTTCGCTTTCAATACAAACCATGCCGATCACCTGATCGTTTCCGGTGTCAAAGGAAATACCTTTAACCCCTGAGGCTGTACGTCCCATCGGCCTTACTTTTTCTTCAGGGAAACGAAGTGCTTTACCGGACCGGATCGCCAAAATAATATTATTTTTCCCGTTGGTAAGTTTTGCTTCCAGCAGGGTATCCCCTTCCCTGACATTTATGGCGTTAATGCCTTTTTGCCTTGTATGCGAATAAGCCTCCAGCGAAGTCTTTTTAATGATCCCATGCTGTGTACAAAGAACAATGAAGTTGTTATTGATATATTCTTCATTTTCCAGGCTCTTCACATTAACAAATGCTTTAATGGTATCATCCTGCTCAATATTGATAATATTCTGAATAGCACGTCCTTTCGATGCACGCGAACCTTCTGGTATATCGTAAACTTTCAGCCAGAAGCACTTGCCTTTCTCGGTGAAGAAAAGCATAGTATTATGCATGGTGGCAGAGAACATACTCTCAATGAAATCTTCATCACGCGATGCACTCCCCTTCATTCCTTTCCCTCCGCGGTTCTGTGTTTTAAATTCCGTGGAAGGTGTACGTTTGATATAACCCAAATGAGATATGGTAATGACCATCTCATCATCGGCATAAAAATCTTCAGGGATAAATTCTTCGGCACTGCGAATAATTTCCGTCTTTCGTTCATCACCATATTTTTCTTTGATTTCGCGAAGTTCGTCTTTGATGATCTGCATGCGCAAAGATTCGTCAGCCAGTATTTCTTTCAGATGGGCAATCAATTTAACCAATTCGTCGTATTCCTCCTTGATCTTCTGTCTTTCCAATCCTACCAGCCTTTGCAGACGCATATCCAGAATTGCCTTTGCCTGAATTTCGGTAAGCTGGAAATTGTTCATCAAACCGCTTTGAGCTTCATCCGGAGTTTGGGAAGCGCGAATCAAAGCAATTACTTCATCCAGATGATCAAGGGCAATCAACAATCCCAGGAGAATATGCGCTTTCTTTTCTGCCTGCTCCAAGTCAAATTGCGTCCTGCGGATAATAACATTCTGGCGGTGTTTTACAAAATTGTCGATCAGCTGGATAACATTTAATGTCTTAGGTTTCCCATTGACCAGGGCAACATTATTAACATTAAAGGAAGTTTGAAGTTGGGTATGTTTATAAAGGTTGTTGAGAACAACATTGGCTACGGCTTCCTTTTTCAATATGATCACAATGCGCATTCCTTCACGGTCGGACTCGTCGTTGATATATGCAATGCCTTCCATGGTTTTTTCATTGATCATATCGGCAATAGATTTGATCAGCTCTGCCTTGTTGACCATGTAAGGGATTTCAGTGACGACAATCTTTCCACGACCACTGGGAGTTGTTTCAACTTCACACTTTGAACGGATAATGATTTTTCCGCGTCCGGTTTCAAAAGCTTCCCTTACTCCCTGATAGCCATAAATAATACCACCAGTGGGAAAATCAGGAGCTTTGATATAATGCATCAATTCATCAATGGTAATTTCAGGCTTATCAATAAATGCAATAATGGCATCGCAGGTTTCAGAAAGATTGTGCGGAGGCATATTGGTAGCCATCCCCACAGCAATACCCGAAGTACCATTTACCAGCAACAAAGGAATACGTGTCGGCAAAACAGTAGGTTCCTGTAAGGTATCATCGAAATTATTCTGAAAATTAACCGTATTTTTATCGATATCTGCCAGCGTTTCCTCGGCAATTTTGGTCAGGCGGGCTTCAGTATAACGCATAGCAGCAGGACTATCCCCATCAACCGAACCGAAATTACCCTGCCCGTCAACCAGGCAGTAACGCATCATCCATTCCTGAGCCATACGGACCATGGCATAGTATACAGAACTATCGCCATGAGGATGGAATTTACCCAGAACCTCTCCCACTATCCTGGCCGACTTTTTTGTCGGCCTGTTCGACAAATTCCCCAATTCGTACATCCCGAATAAAACCCTCCGGTGTACAGGCTTCAATCCATCCCGCACATCAGGTAACGCTCTTGAAACAATAACCGACATTGAATAATCAATGTAGGCCGATTTCATCTCTTCCTCAATGTTAATTTTTATTATTTTTTCTCCTTCTGCCATATTTTGATTTATTTCTTTGATACTCAATATTTTACTGAATATTTTTTGATAAAAACGAGTACTAAAATAGACATTTTTTATGGAATATCCTTGTATTTTTTTTGAATTAATATTCACTGACCATAATCTGTATCAGCTAATTTATGATATAAATATTATTGCTATATTTGCCAAAATGTTACTATCTTGTTTTCACTAAGCAAGACTAAATTATGGATGCAAAATTTTCACAAAGAGTCAAAGATGTGTTATCGTATAGCAAAGAAGAAGCTGTACGTTTAGGAAACCCTTATATAGGAACCGAACACCTGTTTTTAGGTATTCTAAGAGATGGTGAAGGAGTTGCTGTGGATATTCTGGTTTCGTTGGGTGCCGATCTGTTCGATTTAAAACGTTCTATTGAGGATACAATCAAAGGTGACAACATAATCAAAATACCGGAAACAGAAAATCTTCCTTTGCTAAAACCTGCTGAAAAAGTTTTAAAACTTATCTACTTAGAGGCCAGGTCATTGAAAGATGAGACCATTGATACCGGCCATCTGCTGTTGGCTATATTAAAGGATGAAAATAGCCTGGTTACCCAAGTGTTAAAAGAAATTAATATAGATTATAATACTGTCCTGGGTGAGATGAAAGAAAACATTCCCGAAGATAAGGCCGAATTTCATGGGGAAGACGAGGATGAGGATGAACCGCACAGTCCATTTGGAGGGAAAAGCAATGTTTCTCAGGGTACTAAAAGTTCGGATACTCCGGTATTGGATAATTTTGGCAGCGATTTAACAAAAGCAGCCGAAGAAAACCGCCTGGATCCTATTGTTGGCCGTGAAAGGGAAATTGAACGTCTGGCGCAGATTCTCAGCCGTCGTAAAAAGAACAACCCGATTTTGATTGGAGAACCGGGAGTCGGTAAATCAGCCATTGTTGAAGGTTTGGCCTTACGGATCATTCAACGAAAAGTATCACGGGTACTATTTGACAAGCGCGTGGTTGCCCTTGATATTGCTTCTATCGTGGCCGGAACAAAATACCGCGGACAGTTTGAAGAAAGGATGAAGGCCATATTAAATGAACTGGCAAAAACCCAGAATGTCATTCTTTTTATTGATGAAATCCATACCATTGTTGGTGCAGGGGGAGCTACCGGTTCCCTGGATGCTGCAAACATGCTGAAACCTGCCTTGGCCCGTGGTGAGATCCAGTGCATTGGAGCGACCACTTTAGACGAGTACAGGCAACAGATTGAAAAAGATGGTGCCCTGGAACGCCGTTTTCAGAAGGTGATGGTGGAACCCACCACGGTTGATGAAACCATTACTATCCTGAATAACATTAAAGGAAGATATGAAGACCATCATAATGTTTATTACACACCTGAAGCAATAAACGCCTGCGTCAAACTTACGGCCCGTTACATCACCGACAGGCATCTGCCGGATAAAGCCATTGATGCCCTTGACGAAGCAGGTTCCCGGGTGCACATTTCCAACATTATCGTTCCGGAACGTATCGTCAGTCTGGAAAAACTGATTGAAGAAACCAAACAGGAAAAAATCAAAGCCGTAAAAAATCAAAACTTTGAAAGTGCGGCCAATTTCAGGGATAAAGAAAAAAATTACCTTGAAGCCCTGGAAACTGAAAAACAAAAGTGGGAAAAAGATTTAGCCAAAAACAGGGAAACCGTTGACGAAGAAAAAGTTGCCGAAGTTGTGGCCATGATGACCGGTGTACCTGTCCAGCGTATTGCACAGGCTGAAGGAACCCGTTTGTTGAAAATGTCTGATGAGCTTAAAAAGAAAGTTATCGGTCAGGATGATGCTGTGGATAAAATTGTAAAAGCCATACAACGTAACCGTGCCGGACTTAAGGATCCCAATAAACCAATTGGATCGTTCATTTTCTTGGGGCCGACAGGAGTTGGAAAGACACAACTGGCAAAGATTCTTGCCCAATATTTATTTGACACTTATGACAATCTGATCCGGATCGACATGAGCGAATATATGGAGAAGTTCTCCATATCCCGTTTAGTGGGAGCTCCTCCGGGATATATCGGTTATGAAGAAGGCGGACAGCTTACTGAAAAAGTCAGACGTAAACCCTATTCGGTTGTCCTGCTCGATGAAATTGAAAAAGCCCATCCTGATGTCTTCCATTTATTGCTCCAGGTTTTGGATGAAGGCCAATTGACAGATAGTCTGGGCCGAAAAATTGACTTCAAGAATACGGTGATCATCATGACCTCCAACATTGGAACCCGTCAATTAAGGGAGTTTGGACAGGGCATTGGATTCCAGACCAGGTCTAATGAAACATCGGGTAATGAATATGCCAAAAGTATTGTTCAAAACGCCCTAAAAAAAGCTTTTGCTCCGGAATTTCTCAACCGGATAGATGATGTCATCATGTTTAATTCGTTAACCCGTGATGATATTCACAAGATTATTGATATTGAATTGAAAGGTTTATACGACAGGGTATTCCAATTGGGTTACAAGATAGAACTTGAACCGGCAGCCAAAGATTATATCACAGAAAAAGGATATGATGTACAATTTGGAGCAAGGCCTCTGAAACGGGCTATACAAAAATACCTGGAAGACCCGATGGCTGAAGTAATTATTAAAGCCACCATTAGGCCAGGTGATACCATTCTTGTGAATTATGACAAGGAGAAAGATGAGATTGTGATCAGCATCAAACCTGAAGTGATCATTGAATCACAATCTACACAACAGCAGAATTAAAGCAGAAATATATACAACAAAAAATCCCGCCCAAAGGCGGGATTTTTTGTTGTATTGAATTGAACATCAATTTTTTAAATCAAACTCACCGTTCAGTCGGATGTCACGGGAAGAACTTCCAATTAAAACTTTAAATTTCCCTGGTTCTGCAATCCACTTATTCTGGTTGTTGTCATAAAAAGACAGGTCTTTGCTATTCAAAGAAAAAGTAATGGATTTTTCTTCACCGGGATTAAGAAAAATTTTCTCAAATCCTTTCAGTTCCTTATCCGGCCTTACCACTGAAGATTTCTCCTGGTTCAGATAGAGCTGAACGACTTCAGCACCGGCATATTTCCCGGTATTTTTCAACTTCATGCTGACAGTAACCTTTCCTGAATGATTTACAACCGGGGTAACCTTTAAATCGCTGTACGTAAAGTTTGTATAGGACAATCCGTGGCCAAAGCAGAAACGGGGCTGAATATTCCGGGTATCAAAATAACGGTAACCCACCATAACTCCTTCCTCGTATTTAACGGTATCTTTACCCGGGTAATTCCCCATTGCATGAGCCGGAGAATCTTCAAGCCTTTTAGGAAATGTACAGGGAAGTTTTCCGGAAGGATTGACATCACCAAAAAGTATATCAGCAAAAGCCCTGCCTTCCTGCATTCCGTCATACCAACCCTGAAGTACAGCCGGAACTTTATTGATCCATGATTCCATATCAAGAGCTCCCCCGCTAATTAAAACGACTATGGTATGGGGGTTAACTTCAGCCACCGCATTGATCAAATCATTCTGGCTATAGGGCATTTTCAGGTCAGTGCGGTCAGATCCTTCACTATCCATTTTCCCGTTATGGTTAAGTCCGCAAAAAATCAATGCCACATCCGATCTCTTCGCATATTCAACTGCCTCCTGAATCAGCTTACGGTTATCTTCTGAAGCTTTAGAACTGTAACCCTTGGCATAATTCAGGACGATATTTTTACCGACTTTCTCCCTGAGACCTTCAAAAGGAGTTATTTCGAACTTGGTTTTCAAACCTGAGCTTCCGCCTCCGTAGGCAAGTTTTCTGGCAGCATTTTCACCGATGACCGTAACGGTTTTAATCTTTTCGCGGTTTAAAGGAAGTATATTTTGTTCGTTCTTTAAAAGCACAACAGCTTCTTTGGCAATTTTTAAAGAAGCAGCCTGGTTTTGGGGTGTACTGAATTCTCCTTTAGGCCTGTTATACGACAGTTGAGTTGAAAAAATCACCCTCAAAATACGGCGGACCTTATCATTCAAAACTTTTTCACTTACCTGGCCGGCTTTGATGGCATTAAGAAAAGGTGTAGCCAGGTAATAGTCGTCGTAAGACTTTGCATTGGTTCCCATCTCAAAATCCTCGCCATTGTTGGCAGCCTCAAGGGTGTTATGAACTGCATCCCAATCAGACATCACAGCACCTTTAAATCCAAATTCCCCCTTAAGGATTTTATTGAGCATCAGGTCATTTTCACTGCAATGTTGCCCGCGAAATTTATTATAAGAACTCATGACACACAGCACATGTCCTTTTTCAACAGCTGCCTTGAAACCAGGAAGATAAATTTCGTACATGGTACGATTGTCCATCTCAACATCAATCGATCCTCTTTTATATTCCTGATTATTTGCAAAATAATGTTTTACACAAGCTGAAACTCCCTGCGATTGTACACCCTGAATATAAGGGACAACCATAATTGAGGTAAGATAAGGATCCTCTCCCATATACTCGAAATTTCTTCCACATAAAGGAGTACGTTGAATATTAATTGCCGGTCCGAGAATTACATCTTTTCCCCTTGCCCTGGCCTCTGAGCCCAATGTCCTGCCGTATAAACGGGCCAGATCAGGGTTCCATGTTGCTGCAAGGGCAATACCAACAGGTAAATAGGTGCATGAATCGTAGGTCTCACCCTTGGGTTCCCAACTATCTCTTTTTAAATCTTCCCTCACTCCATGAGGCCCGTCAGACATTGTAAGTTCTGGTATGTGCAGCCGGGGTACACCAGGAATGGTAAACTTGGAATTGGCATGGCACAAGGCGACTTTTTCTTCAAGGGTCATCAACGAAAGGGCATTCTCAACCCTTTTTTCAAGCGGTTGCTTGGGATTAAGATAAATTTGAGATTTGTTCTGGGCAAAATTCATTAATGGAATTGAGAATAAAATACCGGAAAAAATAAGTTTTTTTATGATCATAAGCATCAGGTTTTAGAAAATTAGTAAATAATGATTAATTGTTAAGTAATTACAAAAATGAAAAAATATTGACAGGGAAGAAGATATAATCCCCTTTCGAAAAACTTTTATCTTAAATAACCTGTAAGAATCTTATTTACTGATAGAAACGTTTCAGATCGGCCAACTGTATATTCCCTTCGTAAAGGGATTTACCAATAATCACCCCAAAAATCCCAATCTTATCCAGCCTTTCTATTTCAGAGATATAGGTAATCCCACCGCTGGCAAATATATGAAGAAATGGAAAATTTATCCTTAACTTATGATATAAATCCAGGGAAGTTCCCTGCAGCATACCATCTTTACTGATGTCGGTACATAAAACATATTTAACTCCCTTTGACTGGTATGTATTCAGGAAATCGCTTAAATCGATAGTTGTCACATTCTGCCAGCCGCTGATAGCAATCTTCCCATTTGAAACATCAGCCCCCAGGATAATTTTATCGCTTCCAAATTTTGCAATCCATTTTTCGAATAAAGCAGGATCAGAAACGGCAACGCTTCCTACAGTCACCTGATTGGCTCCATTGTCCAGAACCAGCTGCATGTCGTTATCCGACTTAATTCCCCCCCCGAAATCAACCAAAAGATTCGTTTTAGAGGTTATTTCTTTCAAAACCTGAAGGTTGACCACATGCTTTTCTTTGGCCCCATCCAGATCAACCAGGTGAAGATATTTGATTCCTGCATCTTCGTACATTTTTGCAACCTCCAAAGGATTTTCATTATACACTTTTTTTTGCGCATAATCACCTTTCTGAAGACGCACACATTTTCCTCCGATAATATCAATAGCAGGTACAATGCGAATCATAATTCAATAAAGTTTTTAAGGATTTGAGAACCCACCACTCCGCTTTTTTCCGGGTGAAACTGGGTAGCAAAGAAATTATTTTTTTCCAGTGCAGCGCTGAAGGGGTGAATATAGTCGCAAACTGCTGAAGTGCCTTCACCCAAAGCCGCATAGAAACTATGAACGAAATAAACATAAGAATTTTCAGGAATACCCTTAAATAATTTGCCTTTCATGTTTTTAATACTGTTCCAACCCATGTGCGGGATTTTCAGTTTATCCGGACCTTCGGGATTTACAAATTTTTTAACCTTTTCGCCGAAAATACCCAGACAGTCCGTATCTCCTTCCTCTGAAAAGGAACACATCAACTGCAGCCCCAGGCAAATTCCCAAAACAGGCTGTTTCAGGCTTCTGATCAAAGTATCCAGCTTATGTTCCTGAAGATATTGCATGGTGGTCGAAGCTTCACCTACACCCGGAAAGATCACCTTATCGGCACGCCTGATGGCTTCTTCATCATCGGTGATCAGCGGATTCACCCCAAGGCGTTGAAGTGCAAAATCAACAGACATGATATTTCCGGCGTTGTACTTGATAATGACAAGATTCATGGTTGTTATTAATATTTAAACCTGGCAGACAGTCTGTTATGATGTCTGCAAAATAATTATTTTCAACTGAACACTACGGTACGGTTGTTATAAACCAGGATTCTGTGCTGGATATGGGCATAAACGGCACGCGAAAGAACGATCTTTTCCAAATCCCTTCCTTTGCGGATAAACGTATCCACAGAATCCTTATGGCTGACACGGGTTACATCCTGTTCGATAATAGGTCCCGCATCCAGTTCGGTAGTAACATAGTGGCTGGTGGCCCC
>JAUZOH010000096.1 GCA_030706565.1 Bacteroidota bacterium
AATGAGTTAAAATGAGGTACTCGGAAATGTGCTGTTCTTTGCCTTAAAACTTGGCGACTTTGCGTCTTTGCGAGAAATGCGTTTCACACTAAGGCACAGAGACGCAAAAAATACTTTTAACCACAAAGGATTTGTTTTAAAGGCTTCGCTCAGGAAAGTCCTGGAACTTTTTAATGAATCACCGGCCTGTTTTATTCCTTTCTTAAGGGTGTGGGGAGGATTAATGGAAAATAATCACAGACTTTAATTTTATTCCGTTCAGGGAAATTTTACTTGCGAAACTTGAATTATTTTAAAATTTTAACATAGGATATGGAAAGATTTTTCAGGCAAAATATATCCTGCAATGAATTTATCGAATAAAAATTTCAGCTAAGTTTTTTAGCAACAGTATGTTTGCCTAGAATTAATTTTTTTTAATAACTTCTTATTTATTGTCAAAAAGCATAGAAAAATTCCGAAAAAAACCTTTATTTTGTTTAGAAATAATAATATTTATTATTCATAACGGGTTATATTAATAGTACAACCCGGCTTTTACCAGGATATTTTGATTTAAATATAATTTAACTCTTGATAATGGTAAACTTGCCTGAAAACGAAATACCCGATGATGAAATTTCTTTTGAAAAGATTTTTAAAAAGCATTATGTCGAATTGTGCATTTATGCCAAAGAATTTGTAAAAGACAAAGAAACAGCCGAGGAAATTGTCGAAAATACTTTTGTGAAAATATGGGAAAACAGAAAAGAAATTGTTATTCAGACTTCTTTACGGGCATATTTATATAAAGGAGTTTATCATAATTGCCTGAATTTTCTCAGACACCTTAAAATAGAAGAAAAAAACCATAAAAATTTAGAAAACGAATTAACAGAGCTCCAGCAATTTTCTGCATATTCTTCAGATTATCCGGTTGCAAACCTGATTTTAAAGGACATCAATGAAAAAGTCAACCAGGTAGTCGAATCATTCCCTCCTCAATGCAAAGAAATATTTTGTTTAAGCCGTTACGAAGAATTAAGTTATCAGCAAATTTGTGAAAAACTAAACATCTCGGTAAATACAGTCAAAACACAAATGTCTCGAGCCCTGGACAAGTTGCATATTGCCCTGGACGAATACCTGCCTATTGCGATCATCTTGTTTTTCCTGCTTTTTCTGTTTTTTTAAAAAAAAACAATAACCTCTGTCACCCTAAGACAATTTTCGTGTGTCTTACATGCGATTATTGAAAAATTATGGGAAAAGAAATTAATTTCAGCAAAGAGATTTATGCCGTCATCATTGAGTGCATTACAGGGAAATCTGATGTCCAGAGTAAACAAAAGCTGGAACTTTGGCTTAATGAAAGTGAAGAAAACAGGGAAATTTTTGATCAGATAAAAGATATCTGGCAAACAGCAGCTTTAAGTCAAAATAAGGAACAATTTAATCCGGACGAGGCTTGGGAAAGAGTGAGAAACCGGATACGTGCACTAAATACGACCAAAATTGAACCCAAAGTGGAAAACAGATGGGCAGTTCAGTTGTTGAAAATAGCTGCAGTTTTTGTCATTGCCTTTTTTATAGGGAAGTATTCAGGTATCTTCCAAAACCCCAAAGCGGGTGAAGGTTTGAATGAAATCAGCAATTGGAATAAAAAAGGCAATTTTATTGAAGTCCGTGCGCCCAAGGGATCAAAAGCAGAAATTGTCCTTTTTGATGGCACCCGGGTAAATTTAAATGCCAATTCCTCCTTAAAATATTCAAAACAGTACAATATCAATAACAGGGAAGTATACCTTGAAGGAGAAGCCTATTTTCAGGTAGCCAAAAACAAAAAGATACCTTTTATCGTCAAAACCTCGGATGTCAACATCAGGGCGGTGGGAACAGCCTTTAATGTCAAAGCTTACCCCGAAGAGAAAAAGATTGAAACAACGCTGGTTAACGGTATAGTTGAAATAAGGATAAATAAAGCAAAAATCGGCGAAGATGCAAAACTCACCCTAAAACCGAACCAGGTAGCTGAGTTTATAAAAGGAACGGAAAATCTTGGTATTTCAAATAGGACTATGGCAACAGCTTCAAAAATTACAGAGAAAAAAGAAGAAGCCCCCCATATCATAGTCATTCAAAACATAGATCCTGTAGTTTACACTTCCTGGAAGGACAAAAAATGGATTATCGAACATGAAAGTTTAGGAGACCTTTCTATACAACTTGAAAGAAGATATGATGTTTGCATCAAATTTAAGTGCGAATCCATTAAAAACTATAAGGTTACAGGAAAGCTCAATGACGAAACCTTGCAACAGGTGTTGGATGCCATCAAACTGACCGTACCCATTGATTATGACATCAATCACAAACAGGTTGTGATAGCAGAAAACAAAAAGATGAAAGAGAATTATAAAAACATATTACAGGAATAATAAATACAAGTATTAACCCTTTAAACTACAGATGCCTATGTAAAAAAAAACAAAAAAAAGGGAGAACATTTTCGGTTCTCCCCTTCCAAATCAAATTAAACAATCGATATCATTCGGTTCCTGGCAGAGCATGAGTTGATATCAATCATCTAATTAAAAAACAGACCAAAGTATGAAAAAAAAACAAAGTTTCGGCTCTTTTTTTCTTAAAAAAGAGCAATTCAAATTATTATTAATCATGAAACTAACACTACTATTAACTTTTATTTGCCTAATTAACGTAAATGCTGCAATTTATTCCCAGGATAAAGTGTTTTCGTTTAACCTGAAGGACAAGACGATTCGAGATGTTATCAGTATGATTGAAACCAAAAGTGATTTCAGATTTTTCTACAACGACAATTTCAAGGATTTGGATAGAAAAGTTAATATAAAAGTAAAAAACAATCATATTGAAAATATTCTTGATGAAATACTCTCTAATTCAGATGTAACCTATAAAGTATTAGAAAGTAACTTTATTGTGATCACCCCTAAAACGGCCGTTCAGAGAAATATCGTTTCAGGAATTGTAACAGATAAAACCACAGGAGAGCCTTTGCCCGGAGTAAATATTGTGGTAAAAGGGACAACCAGAGGGGCTGTTACTGATTTAAAAGGACAATATTCGATAGAAGTACAAAAATCGGATGTTTCGCTTATTTTTTCATACCTGGGATACCTCTCCGAAGAATGTGCAATAGCCGGGAAATCGACCATAGACGTAAAAATGAGCCAGGAGACCAAAAACCTCGAGGAAGTAGTTGTTGTCGGATACGGTGTACAGAAGAAAAGTGTAGTAACCGGTTCTATAGCCGTAATAAACAGTCAGGATCTGATCAACAAGAAATATACCCGCTTGGATGAAGCCTTACAAGGCCTCACCTCCGGAGTCACGGTGGCTCAGAGTTCTGGTGCTCCAGGTGCTGCACCGACAATCAGGGTAAGAGGGACCACCTCCATCAACAACAGTGATCCTTTATATGTAGTTGACGGGATTGTAATCAACAGCGGGATCGAATATCTCAATCCCAATGATATTGCATCTATCGAAGTATTAAAAGATGCAGCTTCGGCTTCAATTTATGGTTCGCGTTCTTCAAACGGTGTAATCCTGATTACCACTAAAAAGGGTAAAACGGGCAGTCAGATGCAGGTAAACTATAACATGCAGGCCGGTTTTCAGGGGCCAATTAAGAAAGTTGATTTAACCAATGCCACCCAATATGCGCAATTGAGAAACGAAGCCATTACAAATGACGGAGGTACGGCAATATTTCAAAATCCTCAGGCCTTAGGTAGCGGAACAAACTGGCAGGACGAAATTTTCAGCAATCACGCCGGATATCAAAACCACAGTTTAAGTATTTCTGGTGGAACAGATAAAGCAAGCTATTACGCATCATTTGGCTACATTGACCAGAAAGGGATTATTGCCCCTTCAATTGCCTATAACAAAAAATTAACCTTTACCATAAACACCAGCTATAAGATAAGCCCTTATATTTCAATTGGTGAAAATTTATCCTATACTTACGGGAAATCACAGACAGACCTAAATACAAACAGTGAATTCGGAGGGCCTTTAAGTTCTGCATTAAATCTTGATCCCATCACACCGGTATATACGGATACAGTAACCGGGAAAACATACCCCCAATATACAGTGAAAAACGGCGATCAATATTATGCCATTTCCAAATATGTTGGACAGGAGATGACTAACCCACAAGCATATATCCAGACAAAGAAAGGGAACTACAACTGGTCACATAACCTGGTGGGGAATGTCTATATAGAAATCACTCCCTTTAAGGATCTCGTTTTCAGATCGTCAATCAATGCCAAAAAGGCTTTCTGGGGCAGCGAATCATTCAATCCGCTGTATTACCTGACTGCTTACTCAAATAATATGGTCAGTACTTCTCAATATCGCGAAAGCGACCAAAATCTGATCTGGAATTTCGATAACACCCTTTCTTATAATAAAAGCCTGGGGCAACATAATTTTTCCCTCATGATCGGATCTAGTGCCCAGAAGACAACGGCAGAAGGGGTGAACACGAAATATATTGGGGAACCCGCACTGGACTATCATCATGCCTCATTCAACTACAGCCTGGCTGCTGTAAATAAAATAGGAGGTGGATACGAAGATCAGGATTATGCGATGTATTCTTATTTCGGACGATTAACCTATAATTATAATGAAAAATACCTGGTAAACGGGATTTTACGTCGCGATGGCTCATCAAAATTCGGATCCAACAATAAATTTGGGATTTTCCCATCGGCTTCAATCGGATGGGTAATCACCCGTGAGGATTTCTTTCCAAAAGAAACTTTTGTGGATAATTTAAAACTTCGGGCATCTTATGGAATCGTAGGAAATGAAATGTCTCTGGGAGATTTTGCTTATGAATCATTGATTATCAGTGGAAGCAATTATGTATTTGGCAACAATAATTTCACGATTGGGAATGCAGCAGACAGACCTGCCAATCCGGATTTGAAGTGGGAAGAGACCCATTCAACCGATTTGGGATTTGACGCTACAATTTTCAGAAGTTTCACCATTTCCTTTGATGCTTATAAAAAAACCACCAAAGGAATGCTACAGACCGTACAGGTACCTAGTTATGCCGGATTTACAAATTCTCCTTTTGGAAATGTAGGGAACATGGAAAACAAGGGTTTGGAATTAGATCTTGGCTACCAGAGATCCTGGGGAGATCTGTTGATGAATGTAAAAGGGAACATCTCCTACCTGATGAATAAAGTCACCTATCTGGGTGAAGGCAAGCAATTCCTGGATGGAGGTGCCACACTGCAATCCACCAACTATCCGCTAACGCGCACAGCTGTTGGTCATGCTATCGGTTCTTTCTATGGATTTAAAACACTCGGAGTATTCCATTCACAATCGGAAATCAATAATTATAGATACGGCGATGGAACATTGATTCAGCCCAACGCAAAACCCGGTGATTTCAAATGGCAGGATACGGACGGAAAAGGGGGAATTACTTCCGACGACCGCACCTGGATAGGAGATCCCACTCCCAACTGGACTTATGGACTTACTCTTAATCTATTCTGGAAAAACTGGGATATGATGATATTTGGTCAGGGTGTTTGGGGCAATGATATTTTCCAGGGATACCGCCGTCTGGATATTCCTTCTGCCAACTACCCGATTGCCGCATTAAATGCCTGGACCACCAAAAATTCAAGCAGTAATTACCCAAGATTGACCGATTCGGATCCCAATCATAATTTCAATAATCCATCCGACTTTTATTTGCAGAATGGAGCATATTTCAGAATCAAGAATATTCAGATTGGTTATACACTACCCAAAGCATGGACAAACTATATTAAATTACAAAGTGTAAGATTATTTATTAGTAGCAGCAACCTTTTTACCATAACAAAATACAATGGATACGATCCTGAGGTAGGCGGCAGTAGTTACGGAATAGACAGAGGTATTTATCCACAGTCCCGTACATTTTTGTTTGGTTTAAATGTTGGTTTATAAAATATAAACAGAGATGAAAAGAAAAAATATCAAATTAAAATACAGCACAATTTTCATATTCGCTTTGATGCTGTTCTCTTCGTGTGCAAAGTCTTTTATCGAATTGGATCCGAAGGGGAAAAACGTTGAAATCAGTTATTATTCAAATCCTGATGAGGCTTTTGCAGGAGTGGTTGCTGCATATTCAGCCCTCAACACGGAAACCTTCAGTACATATTCAAATACGCTGGGGCCTCTGAATGCCGCATCCGATGATTGCTATGCAGGTGGGGCAAGTTCCTCCGATATGGGCACCTGGCAGGCATGGAATACCAATACCATGACTCCTGCTCTAGGACCACAGGCCGATTTTTGGGGAGTTAATTTTACAGGAGTTGCTAAATGTAACACAATCCTGTCAAAACTTTCTGATGTTCCGGGGCTTTCCAATGCTTTAAAAAACAGATATACAGCTGAAGTAAAGTTCTTAAGGGCCCATTATTATTTTGATTTGGTTCGTCTATTTGCCAACGTTCCTTTGATGACCGAGCCCGTAACACTATCGGACATGTATAACAAGCCACAGGCAAAACCCGCTGATGTTTATGCCCAGATAGAAAAAGATCTGACAGAAGCCATTCCAATTTTACCAGCCACGGTGCCGACTTCAGAAAATGGACGGGTTACCCAGGGAGCAGCAAAAGCATTGCTGGGAAAAGTTTATCTCTATGAACAAAAATGGGCACTTTCAGCTGCACAACTATTGGATGTTGACGGCCCCACACCAGGATCTCCAAATCCCACTTATGGTTATCAACTAATGGCCCATTATGGCGATATTTTCAGTCCTGACCATAAATTCAATTCCGAATCCATTTTCGAAATACAACATACAGGAACGCAGAGTTATGATTGGGGTAATTGGGGTAATTTCAAATCCAATGTATATGTCGAAATGGTTGGACCCAGAAGTTATTCTGGTCCTGTTTATGGCGACGGATGGGGATTTAATCCACTCACTCCTTCATTAATTTCTGTATTAAAGAATGATCCGCGTTACCCTTATACAACGATTAACATGGATAGTCTTGTAAAAGCCGGATTTTGCACTTACACCCATGGATACCAGGATAACGGATACATTATTGCGAAATATGCACCATTATTAAAATACAGAAGTCCAAGCGGAAATAATGCGCTGAATTATCCAAACGACTACATAGAAATCCGTTTGGCCGACACCTATCTTATGGAAGCTGAGGCATTGGTAAAGTCCAATGCAAACCAGAGCCGTGCACAAGCCCTGCTTGATGCCGTTCGTGCCCGGGTGGGTTTAGGATCTATTCCTGCTACTTTAGAAAATATTTATAAAGAACGCAGATTGGAGCTGGCAACCGAGGGACACCGCTGGTTTGATCTCGTCCGTACCGGTCAGGCCGAAGCAATACTGGGCCCCATGAAAGGTTTTGTCAAAGGGAAAAATGAAATTTTGCCCATCCCCTTGGCCGAACTGACCAATACAAAATTGGTACAGAACCCGGGATATTAATATTAAACAGGACTGCCGGACTAAAGTCCGGCAGTCCCATTTATGATTCCTGTTTATTATTCCTTCATTTTGGGTTTCAGAAAAACCTGCGGACTTATTCTCCAAACTATTGTATATAAATTATGATTAAACCTTCTAATAAAAGATTATTGCTGCCGTTTTTTATTCTGCCGTTTTTTATTATTCTTCCCGATTGTAAAAGCAGCAGCGGTAACGAGATAAAACCTTCAGTTCCGGATTCTTTAAACACAGGGAAGCAGGTAAAAACCGATGTCGAGTTTTGGATGACAAATGCCGAAGGTACTGTTCTATTCGAAAAGCAAAACACAGGCCTCCTATTTAATGCAGCCAACAATGATAACCTCACAATAGATGTCGATACATCTCAGAGATATCAGGAAATTGATGGTTTTGGATTCGCATTGACCGGTGGAAGTGCTACTCTTATTAACGGTCTGGAAGAGACCAAAAAAGAAGCCCTTTTAAAAGAATTATTTCTGACAGACTCTACAAACATCGGAGTTAGTTATCTGAGAATCAGTTTAGGAGCCTCCGATCTTAGCGAGATGCCCTTCACTTATGACGAGACTACAAACGGGCAAAAAGATGTTAATCTTCAAAGCTTCAGTCTGGATAAAGAAACCAAAGATCTAATCCCTGTTCTGCAAAGAATTGTGGCTCTGGCGCCCAAGATAAAAATCATTGCCACTCCATGGACTGCCCCCACATGGATGAAAACAAACGGAGGTTATGTCGGAGGAAGCCTTGATACAAGTTATTATGAGGTTTATGCACGTTACTTTGTAAAATATATTCAGGCCATGAAGTCACATGGCATTACAATTGATGCTGTAACACCCCAAAATGAGCCGTTAAATCCCTATAACAATCCGAGTATGCTGATGATGGCTATAGAGCAGGCCAATTTCATTAAGAACCATTTGGGCCCGCAATTTAAAATGAATAATATTTCCACCAAAATTATAGATTACGATCACAACCTTGATCACCCCGAATATGCCACGACAGTTTTAAGTGACAGCGGTGCCTGCAAATATACAGACGGATCGGCATTTCACCTTTATGCCGGAGATATCGCCACCATGTCAACTATTCATTCCCGTTATCCGGATAAAAATCTGTATTTTACAGAACAATATACATCTTCGACAGGAACCTTCAATGGCGATTTCCAATGGCATATAAAGAATCTAATTATCGGAGCAACCCGTAATTGGAGTCGTAACGTACTGGAATGGAATCTTGCCTCCGATCCTCAAATGAAGCCTCATACCGACGGAGGCTGTTCCACCTGCCAAGGCGCATTGACCATAGGAAATTCCGTAATCCGTAACGTGAGCTACTATATCATTGCCCAGGCTTCGAAATTTGTACGTCCCGGTTCTGTACGCATTGAATCGACCACTGTGGATAATCTGCCCAATGTTGCGTTTAAAACACCAGACGGGAAAAAAGTTCTGATCGTATTGAACAATGGAAATTCAAGTATAACTTTCAACATTCGTTTTAATGGAAAAGTAGTTTCCCCGAGTTTATTCGCAGGAGCTGCAGGAACATTCATATGGTAAAAATAAAACGATAAATTATAAACAATGGAAAAATTATTAGCAATACTGCTTGTAGTCATATTGTTTTTTTCCTGTAATTCAAAAAAAGAAAACCAGCAGGAAGCATTGGCTGCGGCAGATTTTACCTTCACCCCAAAAAACACTACCGACAGTACCAATTATATCATCTTCAAATCTGAAATTAAAGGTTTATTTAGTCAACTTGAGTGGAAATTCCCTGACGAAACAGTTCCCAACGATTCCATTTTAACTTACTACTTCCCTCAAAAAGGGACATACCAGGTAACTTTAAGATTGGTGTTATATAATGGGAATATCACAACATCCACCAAATCCATAACAATTAACTCGGATGATCCTGGTTATATCCCGAATAAGCTGATATGGAGTGATGAATTTGATGGAGATACACTCAACATGAAAAACTGGTCCAACGAAACAAATATTGATGTCAATAACGAATGGGAAAAGTATACCAATGGTGAAAACTTATCGGTTAAAAACGGCATATTGACTATTACGGCAAAGAAAGTTGGATCCGGTCAACACAAATACGATTATACTTCCGGTCGTATCACTACTTCGGGCAAAAAGGAATTTCTGTATGGAAGAATGGAAATCAGGGCTAAACTTCCTTCAGGAAAAGGTACCTGGCCGGCAACCTGGATGCTGGGCAGTAACATCGGAACAGCAGGCTGGCCTGCATGTGGAGAACTAGACATCATGGAACATGTAGGATATGACCCATTATGGATTCAGGGATCAATCCATAGTCCTTCAAGTTATGGAAACACCATCAATTTTGGACGTCTAAATGTAAGCGATTGTGAAAATGCTTTTCATGTATACGGCATGACTTGGACCCCCAATAAAATAGAATACTATGTAGACAATCCATCTTCCCCATATTATAGTTATAACCCCTCAGAAAAAAACGCTTCAACATGGCCATTTGACAAACCCTGTTTTTTTATCCTTAACCTGGCTATAGGAGGAAATTGGGGGGGAGCTCAAGGCGTTGATGATAGCATATTCCCAGTTGAAATGCAAATTGATTATGTCAGAGTATATAATTACAAATAACTAGGTTACAGGGGAATCATACAAACATCGGAAGTTCATCAAGTTCTACTGACAGAACTGACGTCAGTTCTGTTAAAAGCGGCTTTGCCCCTGTTCATGCGGATACAAATACCGCAAACTTATTTATTCAAACAGCTATTATTACCTTGGACGGTTTTCTAAATTCGTACGCCAGGGAGCAAACCGCAATCAGTTGCTGACAACTGCTTTTGCAAATGCCGAGGACAAAATTGCAGTTATTGTAATGGATATTTCAAACAAAGGAATGATGCAATATTACGATCTGAACCATTTATTCTGGCAGATTTTCAGATGATTTGAACATCCATCCATAAAATTAGCTGTTCGAGAACTGATGATTACCCAAAGAAATATTAGTTTTTGTCTAAATGAATTTGTTTTTGAGCGAACAAAATTCATAAAAATGGAAAAGGAAGTTTTTAGCTTCCTTTTTTCATTTTGGGGATAATAGTATTATTTTATGAATAAAAATCTTCATTTCCTCAACACCATTCTACAAAGTGTAAAAAAATTTTAAAAAAATATATATATAACTTATTTTTTTATATATTAGGAAATTATAAAAGTCAATACAAAATTTATCAGCTTATTTCGAATATAAATTTGCAACTCTTAATCATAGTGAATTTGCAAAATACACAATACCCTATGATGAAATTTCTTTCGAGAAAGTTTTTTAAAGATATTTAAGCGAATTGTGCATTTAAGCGAAAGATTTTGTAAAAGATAAGGAAACGGCTGAAGAAATTGTAGAAAACACTTTTCTGAAGATATGAAAAAACAGAAAAGGAACAATTATTCAGACTTCTCAGTGGGCTTGCTTTTTTAAAGGAGTTTTTTCATAATTGCCTGAATTTTATCAGACACATCAAGACAGAAGAGAAAACCATAAAGATTTAGAAAACAAACCTACAGACTTACAGCAATTTGCCATATATTTTTTTTATTTTTCCTTCTTTTTTTGTTACTTTATAAAAAGAATAACATTTGTCACCACTATACAATTTTCCTGTGTTCTTTATTATGTGTATTTTAAAATTATGGGAGAAGAAATTAATTTCGACAAAGAGATTTATTCCCTTATTATTAAGTGCATTACAGAAAATTCGAATGCTCAAAGTAAGCAAAAACTAGAGCTTTGGCTTAATGAGAGTGAAGAGAACAGGATAATTTTCGATCAGATAAAAGACATCTGGCAAGCAGCTGCTTTAAGTCAGAATAAAGAACAATTTGATCCGGACAAGGCCTGGGAAAGAGTGAGAAACCGGATACATGCCCTAAATGCCATCCAAAGTAAACCTAAAGCAGAAAACAGATGGGCAGTTCAGTTGTTAAAAATAGCTGCTGTTTTTATAACTGCCTTTTTTATAGGAAAGTATTCAGGGATTTTCCAAAATAAAAAAGCCAGCGAAGGCTTGGATGAAATCAGCAATTGGAATAAAAAAGGCAATTTTATTGAAGTCCGTGCTCCCAAGGGATCAAAAGCAGAAATTGTCCTTTTTGATGGCACCCGGGTAAATTTAAATGCCAATTCCTCCTTAAAATACTCAAAACAGTACAACATTAATAACAGGGAAGTATATCTCGAAGGAGAAGCCTATTTCCAGGTAGCCAAAAACAAAAAGATACCTTTTATCGTCAAAACTTCGGATATCAATGTCAGGGCAGTGGGAACCGCTTTTAATGTCAAAGCTTATCCCGAAGAGAAAAAGATTGAAACAACGCTGGTAAACGGTATAGTTGAAATAAGGATAAATAAAGCAAAAATC
>JAUZOH010000097.1 GCA_030706565.1 Bacteroidota bacterium
CTTTGAGTGTGATATTCATTAACCAAGGCAAAAGTTGGACTGGTAACCTCATCCACAGATTGTAATTCTTTACAAATAGCTTTAATGACCGTTGTTTTTCCAACGCCCATTGCACCATAGAAGGCAACTATTTTGCGGGTACTGCAATATTTCAATATTTCCCTTGCGACTTTGGGTAAATCATTTAAGGTATTGAGTTCTATATTTTCCATTTAAAAAAAATTTGCAAAAACTATTTCCCAGTTTTCAATGTAATCAAAGGAACAATCATTTCTTCCATCGAAACCCCTCCATGTTGAAAGGTATTTTTGTAATAATTCACATAGTAATTGTAATTATTCGGGTAAACCAGAAAGTCATTACGGTTTGCAAAGATATATGTTGAAGTCAGATTATCTTTGGGTAAATGTACTAAAGTTGGATCTTTAATTTCCAACACTTCCTTGCTGTTATAGTTTAAATTCTTTCCCTGCTTAAACCTGAGATTGGTGGTAGTCCGCTTATCTCCTACCACTTTAACCGGATTATTGACGCGGATAGTACCATGATCGGTAGTAAGAATAATATGAAGGTTAGTATGTGAAATTCCTTTCATAAATTCGAACAAGGGGGAATGCTGAAACCAGGAAAGGGTAATCGAGCGGTAAGCAGCTTCATCGCTGGCCAGTTCTTTGATCATTTCCATCTCCGTCCGTGCATGCGATAGCATATCTACAAAATTGTACACAATCACGGACAAATCATTATTCATCATCTGGGCCAAATTATCCACCAATTTTTTGCCAGCCTTTAAATTCAGTATTTTCTCAAACTGCATCTTGCATTTTTCGCCATTACGGTTAATTTGTTTGCGCAACAGTTCTTCCTCATACAGGTTTTTCCCCTCATCATCATCTTCTTCAGTCCACAATTCAGGGAAAAGCTGGGATATTTCCAAAGGCATCAGCCCGGAAAAAATAGCGTTCCTGGCATACTGTGTAGAAGTTGGCAGGATAGCATAATAAAGGTCTTCCTTCTCAATCGTGAAATATTCATTAATGACAGGAGCAATGGTCTTCCACTGGTCGAAACGGAAATTATCTATCAAGATAAAAACAACCTTTTCGCCATTTTCCAATAAAGGGAAAACAGTACTTTTAAATATATTGGGAGAGATTAAGGGTTTAGGCTGATCGTTTTGCGAAAACCAGGAAGTATATTTCGACTTTACAAATTTTACAAAGGCATTATTTGCTTCATCTTTTTGCAGCTTTAATACTTCATGCAGCCCTGAATCAGGTGATTTTGCAATTTCAACCTCCCAATAAACCAGTTTTTTGTATATGTCTATCCAATCCTGATAATCTGCTGCCATACTGATGGCCATCCCGATTTTGCCGAATTCGGTCTGATAATCAGTGGTTGTTTTTTCAGAAACCAGCCTTTTCTGTTCGATATTTTTTTTAATAGACAAAAGAATCTGATTGGGATTTACCGGTTTTATCAGGTAATCAGAGATTTTCGAGCCTATCGCAGCGTTCATGATATCCTCCTCTTCGCTCTTTGTAATCATAATCACAGGAAGATTGGGCGCTACGCTTTTAATTTTGTCCAAAGTTTCCAAACCGCTGAGACCCGGCATCATCTCATCCAGAAAGATCAGGTCAAAATTTTTCTCTTTCACCAGGTCAACTGCATCATATCCGTTGTTTGTCGTAACCACTTCATATCCCTTCTCTTCAAGAAACAGAATATGCGGCTTTAGCAAATCGATCTCATCGTCTACCCAAAGTATCAGAGTCTTTCTCATCGTTTATAGTTCTTTTTGAAAAATATAATGTATTTACCTGCCGATTTATCATGAATCAGCGTGTTATAATTTGTCTCGGAAATCACGAAAGCCTGTGAAAACATCTGGTTTACATCCTTGTAAAGGTTAGTATTCTGAGAAAGCTGATCGAAATATTGTAAACATTTCTCTCCATCATCAAAACTTTTTACCGTTATCAGGATACTATTTCTATCCAGGTTATCCGTGCTCACCGTATAATTCTCGTTACTAAATTTATCCAGGTTAAAATTAATCAGATTGAATGTCAGCTGATTAGAATTAGCGTCTCTGTTAATCACTATACCCAAATAATGTTTTTCCTTCAGATTAAATTTATAAATTTCCTCTGCCACTTTTTTATCCTCTTCTTCCTTAATCACAGGGAACTGGTTGTCCAGATAATACAAGGTTTTTTCAGCGCTGGTCCTTACAGAAGAATCTTTAGCCGAAGAAGCCAAACTGTTTAATGAAGCCCGGAATGTTTTCATATCGCTAGTTTTCTGAAGAGACAGGGCTTTCAGGAACCTGAATTTATCAATAAGGGGATGATCCTTAAATCTGGCTTCTGCCTGCTCAGCATGGGCAATTACCCCGGGATATTGTTCTTTTTGATACAAATCGTAGGTTTCCTGATAAAATTTATCCACTTCGTTTTCCTTAGCCTCAATTTCTTTTAAATAATTTGGATTGGTAATCAGGTGGGCATATTTACTATCGCCAAATTGAGTAATGATCAAGTTTTTATAGAGATCAGCCTTTGCAGGGTTATTGGCCGATTTATATAAACTATAAAGTTTATAATAGGTCGGAAGAGCCAGGTCACTTTTGGGGAAACGCCTGACCAGGTCTTCATAAGCCTTTGCAGCCTGTCCGGTGTCATCTAGCTCATCCCTGTAAATATCGCCCACAGCATATAAAGCATACAGAATTTTGTTATTTGAAAGGGCCATCATCGAATCTGTGAGGGGAATATTCTGAAGATAAAAGTCCCTGCTGGTATTACTTAAAACTTTCTTTTTGGCCGCCTTCATTACAGCATTTTGTGTCACAGCTTTATCCAACGTTTCTTCGTTGCCTTCTTCAGGTGAAATGGAGGCAATGCTTTTATTTTTTCTTCTCCAGTTATCTTCAAGTTTACGCTTGCCCCAACGGTTTTGGAACTCCGACATGCCCAAACCCAGGGCCGTAGGGCTGTAAAAATACCATTTACCCGCCAAGGATTTGGTGGTTTGCGAATTGTTTATGTTTTGCATATCTTCATACATTGCCTGCCGCCGTGTATTTTCCTCATCCTGCTTTTTCTGCTCATCGACCCTTACTTTATTAATTTCCCTGTCAATCAATGCGAGGCGTTCGGATTCGCTCATTTTGGCCACTTTCTGCAGGCTGTCTTCCAATTGCACGGTATGTACATCAGTAGCAAGGCGGGTAAGGCATTTGGCACGGGTTACAATTTTATTATAATCAGGATAAGCAGTATTTAAGAACATTACAGCGCTGTCATAATAAGCTGCAGCAGGTAAATAATTAAGCCTGCCATAATAAATATCAGCCAGGGAAAGACAGGAAACAGCTTTCTGGTTGTTGTTTGAAACGCTGATGGTTACTGATTTTTTATAATTTGCAATTGCATCATCCAGCTTATTCTCTTTAAAGTCGATGTTAGCCAATGCATAATAAACCTGATCCTGGAACTCTCTATTTTTCTCGTCTTTCAACATTTTTTTCAGTTGAGACCTTACTTCCCTGCTATCCGTTTTCCCATTTTCGAAATTCACAGCCCGGTTTATTTTTGCGTTGAAAGTCATCTCATAAGGAGGATTCATCTTGATGACTTTTCCAAAATACGCGAAAGCCTTTTCCGGATCGCCGGTAATTTGATACAACTGAGCCAAAATGTAAGTATACCTGATCTTTTTTTGTTTACGGTAAGTCTTTTTCAAAGCCTTTTGCAAATAAGGAATAGCATTGGCATATTGTTTCTGTTTCAGGTATAAATCGGCAAGCGAACTATTCAACTCAGCATTAAGGCTTTTAGGAAGCGATGAAATACCAGTCAGGTTTAACAATGCCTTCTCTGACTCGCGATAGTCACCTGTTTCATTGCAAGTACGGGCCAGCCAGATTTCCGCCTCAAAATGGCTCTTTTTTTCAGGAAAATTTTTTGAGACAAAAGAAAAGGTTTCATAAGCCGCCGGGAACTCGCGCTTATAGAAATGAGCTTCCCCAATATACAGGTAACAATCATCAATAAACCAATTGTATTCTTTTTTATTCAGAAATTCTTTTTGCCTTTGTGTGAGAATTTTCTGTTTATATTGAGGTTTGGCTTTAATGGAATGCAAAGTAATGGCTTTTGAGGATTTTGCCGTAGTCCTGTCCATATCCGAAGTAATGGTACCTGCTGTCTTCTCGTCAGGATATACAAAAACGGGTAAAATTCTTGAAAAATCATCAATGTTTGACTGTTCAATTTTTTTAACCCCTTTTTTATAACTTTCGCTACCGTTAAAAAGCACATTATATTTGGTATTAATACTATGGTATGCCCGCGTTGCCATATTATTTTTTTTAACCGAACAAGCGGTTAAAAGAAAAAACAGAACACAAAGAGAAGATAAAAAATATGTAATTCTTCCTGTCAAAATTTAAACCAACTATAGATTAACACCGTTAAATATACAAACTAAAATTAAACGGACATATTTTATCAAAGATAAAAAAAGGGCATCCATGCCCTTTTCTTTATCCTAAAAATGCCGTTAATCCACTGCTATTACTTCTTTAACCTCAGGAATTTCCTTTTTTATAGCCTGTTCAACACTGGCTTTAAATGTCTGAAGATTAAAAGGGCAACCTCCGCAAGCACCAATAAATTTCACTTTGACAATCAGGTCGTCAGTTACTTCTTTTACCTGAATATCTCCGCCATCGGACTGCAAATAAGGCCTAATACTCTCAAGTGCAACATTTACTTTATCCTCGATCAGGCTTTTTTTTGATTCGTTCATGAATTACTTTTTAATAGAGTGGTAAAAAGTTTAAATAATCTAACTTTTCGTGGTTTCCTCCACTGATTTTCTCAATTTTACCTGTTCAATCAGATTTTTTGCAAGTTCAATAAATGCTTTGCCATCCATTGAATTTCCATCAAGTACAGAAGGAATACCCAGGTCTCCTCCTTCGCAAATACCCTGGACAATAGGAATTTGCCCCAACAAAGGCACGTTCATACTTCTTGCCAGTTCCTTACAACCCTCCTTGCCGAAAATAAAATACTTATTACCGGGCAATTCTTTAGGAGTGAACCACGACATATTTTCGACCAGGCCCAAAACCGGGACGTTGATCTTTTCGTTTGTAAACATGTTTAAACCCTTAATTGCATCAGCCAGTGCCACTTTCTGGGGGGTGCTTACAATCACAGCCCCCGTAACCTGGATTTCCTGTACAAGGGTAATATGTATATCACTTGTGCCGGGAGGTGTATCAATAAACAGATAATCCAGATCGCCCCAATCGCCCTGTTCAATAAGCTGTTTCAGTGCGCCCGAAGCCATCGGGCCTCTCCAGATGACCGGTTGTTTTTCATCCACAAAGAAACCAATGGATAAAACTTTCACTCCGTAATGTTCGACAGGGACAATCATATCCTTGCCATCGACATTTTTTACCATAGGCTGGTCAAACTCAACATTGAGCATTTTAGGAATTGAAGGCCCAAAAATATCGGCATCTATCAATCCCACTTTTGCCCCTGTTGCGGCCACTGCCACAGCCAAATTGGCTGCAACGGTCGATTTACCCACTCCCCCTTTACCTGAAGCAATGATGATTATGTTCTTTACCCCCGTTAAAACTTTCTTCCCTTCTGCTGCAACTTTATTATCCGGTTGGGCAATATCGATTTCAACAGAAATATCTTTGCCAAATTGCCCTGCTAAAGCCTGAATACAGGCCTTTTTTATTGACGACAACAAAGGGTCACCCACTTTGGAAGGGTATAAAGTGAAACTGATTTCTTTTTCACCGATGGCCAATCCCTTAACCAGGTCAAGGGAAATAATGTCCTTCCCTTTTTCCGGATGCCTTATTTGCTGTAATACTTTAATTACTTCTTCCTGACTAATTGATATCATAGATTTATATAATGAATTAGAATTGCAAACCTAAAAGATTTGCTTATAAATTTGATTAAAACGGGGAAATATCTTCAAACCCTGACAAATATACTCAGTAAAAACACAATATGTAAACAGTTAAATACAGGAATTGTTGAAAAGCGAATGATTTACTTTTCATGCCCACCGGATAAAAGTAAAGTCAGGAGGGCAGCACCGGCCAATATCATCATGAATGATCAGGGTCTGATTTTTCTTAAACCTCAGTCAATTCAACTGAAGGATCCCAAAACAGCCGTTCAAAATTCACGATCTGGTCGTTTACCACATGGATGCCTTCACTCTCCAGAAGTTGTTCCATTACCCGGCTGCCTTCAAAATGATGTTTACCGCTTAAAAAGCCTTTCCGGTTAACAACCCGGTGTGCAGGGATAAATGCATCAAGATGATGAGAATTATTTAAAGCCCAGCCCACCATCCGGGACGACTGGGCCGAACCCAGAAACCTGGCTATTGCCCCGTAGGAAGTTACCCTTCCCACAGGTATCTGCCGGGTAACCTCGTATACCTGTTCAAAAAAGCCGGAATTATTATTTTTCAGAGGGTTCTTCAAAATTCATTGTCCTGTTCAACTTAAACTTAAGATATTTGATGCTCAAGCCGGCTTCAAGAAACTGTTGTTCATAAAAGGTTTTGATGTCTGACTCTTCGGTTTCCCTGAAGACAGAATTATACAAATCGTCTGTATGAACAAGTACCTCCAGCTTATTGAGTTGTGCAACGTCCAAGGTATAATGGTACAGAAAATCATTATCCGTTTTCAGGTGAATCAAACCCTCATCAGATAAAAATTGCTTGTATGACGCAAGGAACCGCGAAGAAGTAAGCCGTTTGTTCGCCCTGCCTTTCCTCAATTGGGGGTCCGGAAATGTGATCCAGATTTCGCTGACCTCATTTTCTGCAAAAAAAGAATTGATAAATTCAATTCTTGTCCGGAGAAATGCCACATTCGTAAGATTACCTTCCAGGGCCTGTTTAGCTCCCCGCCACATCCGGGCACCTTTAATATCTATCCCGATAAAATTCTTTAAAGGATATTTTTTCCCAAGTCCTACTGTATATTCACCTTTTCCACAGCCCAGTTCAAGGACTATGGGATGGTCATTTTTAAAATATTGCTCGTTCCACTTGCCCTTGAGCTTATAATCTGTTCTAAAACACTCTTCAAAAGCCGGTTCTAAAACATTGCCGAAGGTTTTCATCTGCGCAAACCTTGCCAATTTATGCTTTGCCACAAAAATTAATTTAGTTCAGTTTGTATTTTATTGACAATAAATATTCTATCAGGGCGGGAATCGTCCTTACTTCATCTTCTCAACCCTGAGCCCGATATCCGTAATATCCTTAAGATTATCGGTACGCATTCCCTGGACAAACTCAAAGGTATAAGTCCCGGGGCGCGGAAAACGGACATTCTTTTTGTAAGGTACCCGCAGGAATTTAATATCCCCAAGGCCTTTACCCAACCATTTTCCATGGTTATCTGCAAGTTTTATCTCTACCGTATCCTTTATACTTTCTCCCGAAGGAGCAATGGTTTTGATAAAGATAAAAAGATTGTTGAAAGAATATTTGCCCGAATTTCTTATGTTGATGTACAGGTTATTTGAAGTAAGGGTATCGGAAATAGAGACCTTAAATTTAGCCTTATAAAACCGGCTCCACGAACTATTAGGAATCTGGATATTCTGTTCATATACCTGACCGGAATCGCACGAAATAAAAGCTATAGATAAAAATGCCAGAATTAATATTTTCTTTAAAAAATTAACCATTTTGTAAGTTCTTGTATCTGAATGAAATTGAGTTTTTATGATTGTTTATCTTCTTCTTCTCCTTTTTTTGCCTTCATTTTTCCGCTTCTCTTCAAAACGGGTCAGACTATCCTGCCCCACGACATTATTGAAATCCAAAGGCTTAGCAGGCTGAACCTGAGTTTCGGCAACCAGTTCATTAACTTTTTTGCCTTCCTTATTGAGCTTCATAATTTCCCTGACCCGTTCAACAGGAATAGGAATTAAATCAGTGTTTGATTCTTTATTATTGTTGTAAGAATACCACATGATTTTCTTGAAAATATCGTTTTTCTGATGATAAACAGGCCCCTTGGTGGTTTCGAGCGGCACCTCTGAATCAGGAAAATTTTCTCTGGCATCGAGGTAAGACTTCAGTTCATAATTCAGGCAGCACTTAAGTTTGCTGCACTGTCCGGCCAACTTCTGCGGATTCAGGGATATTTCCTGGTAACGGGCCGCATTGGTAGTAACAGAGATGAAATTAGACATCCAGGTTGTGCAACACAATTCCCGGCCGCATGTTCCCAAACCACCTATTCTGCCTGCTTCCTGGCGGGCACCAATCTGGCGCATCTCTATCCTGACCTTAAATGTTTCGGCAAAAATTTTAATCAATTCACGGAAATCGACACGATCTTCGGCATAATAATAAAATATAGCCTTGGTCTTATCGCCCTGATATTCCACATCCCCGATTTTCATGTCCAGGTTAAGGTCAGAGGCAATTTTCCTGGCTTTTAACATGGTCGGGAATTCAAGCCGCATGGCTTCTTTCCATTTTTCTATATCAACATCTTTGGCTTTGCGGTAAATTTTCTTTAGCTCTTCTTCATCCAGCTTATAATCCAGTTTTTTGATCTGATACTTTACCAATTCCCCGGTCAGGGAAACAATCCCAATGTCATGCCCGGGAGAAGCCTCAACCGCAACAATATCCCCTTTTCTGAGCCTCAGGTTGTTGACATTCTTATAAAAAGCTTTACGGGTATTTTTAAAACGAACTTCCACCACGTCATAATCAGAGGCCTGGGGGATATCTCCGAACCAGTCGCAGACATCCAGTTTATTGCAGCCACCTTTCGTACAGTTGTTGCAGGAGGATTCCTCACTTTCTTCCGGCAAATGAAAGTTACCCCTTGAATAAAATATATTATCGTCCATAATTAATATGCTTACCTGTTAATTAGAAAGTAATTTACAAAAATAATGATTTTTACTTTCTAATTAATTGAATTAATTTTAGTGACATATCGAAAAATACGATTTTCGCATTTCCGTTCCATTCAATATCGGCAGAAGCTTTATTAAATTCCAGGGCTATCTGCTCCACATTTTTGAAATTGATAAATTTATGAAAATTCATGGAAAAATCTCTTTCCTTGGCTGTAAGGTGAATCAACTGTTCATTATTTAGATTAAGCAGAAAATTTTCCCTGACCATCCTCAATGAATTTAAGAAAAAACGTTTCTGCCTTTCACGTCCGATCTTTGAAATTTCATCCACCCAGTCGTTTATTCCAAAAACATCGCGTTTCCAGCAAAGCCGCATAATCTTCACAAACATTTCGAAATTGTATGCACTTTCTTCACCTTCATTGATCAAATTAAGAGCCCGGATATAATTGCCATTTGCCAGTTGCACGATATTTCCGGTTGCTTCTTCCGAAAGCTGAAAGCGGGCTCCCAGAGCCTTGGCCAGACTGTGATTATCAATCCCGGGAACTTTGATGATCTGGGTCCGCGATAAAATGGTGGGCAAAATATCTCCTGTGCTTTCGGATACCAGCAGAAACAAAGTTTTGGCCGGAGGTTCTTCAAGCATTTTAAGTAATTTATTGGCTGTCTGAACATTCATTTTTTCAGGCATCCACATAATCATGACTTTGTACTCCGACTCATAGGATTTCATGTTAAGTTTACGGATTATCTCATCGCTTTCGCGAACAGGGATCAGTCCCTGTTTATTGTCCATCCCTATTGCCTCATACCATTGATTCAAACTCATATATGGATTATCGAGCAGGGTGGTCCTCCATTGTGCGATGAAATTATCGCTTACCGACGTGGTACTATTGACAGGGAAAACAAAATGGAGGTCGGGATGAATCAGCTTCTGATACTTCCGGCAACTTGGGCATAAACCGCAGGAATCATCATCTTTTTTATCGGCACAACTTATAAACTGAGCATAAGCAACCGCCAATGCAAGGTTCCCGGAACCTTCAGGCCCCAAAAGCAGTTGGGCATGGCTTATCCTGTTCTCCTTCACCGACTGTACCAATCGCTGTTTGACATCTTGCTGGCCAATAATATCTTTAAATAACATCTAAAAATATATTAATAAAAAATCAATCTGCCTGAACTCCGTTGCTTTTTAATCCTCATGAGAATAATTTATCAACCTGATATTACCTCAAAATAATTCAGGGTTACCCATGCAAAAGTAAATTTAATTTCAATAAGAAAATTCAGAAATATAAACGCTTAAAAAATTAAGTCCTATTTTACTTAGTTTTAAAAGATTAAAAATATTTAAACTAAATCTAAGCAGACATAAAATTAAGAAGTAAGTTTGCTGTAGATTTCTTTGATGTTGTACTAAAGTATTTGCGTATGCACAGGCTACTTTTTGGAATAGTTGCCATTGGTTTGGTTTTAAGTATTTATTTCGGCTTCTGTTATTATATCTTTTTAAGGGGATGGCAGGCCCTGCCAAAAATATCCCTTCTGCGCAGCTTATACATAGCCATTTTCCTTTTACTTGTTTTGTCATTCTTTGCCGGAATGATTTTTGAACACCAGCTGCCTTTTAAAGTTTCAGGCGATTTACAGGTAATCGGAGTTTCCTGGATGATTTCCATGGTTTATATTTTTATTTTCCTGATATTCTTTGATTTGCTCCGTCTGGCAAATCATTTTTGGGGAATATTCCCGGCAATCATTACAGCCCATTACCTGAAAGTTAAAATTATGGCTTTCATCATTGTCCTTGCCTCTATAATTATTGCGTTCTTCATAGGTTACCTGCGCTTCTCAAATCCACAGACAACAGTACTTCAACTTTCAATTCCCAAGCATGCCGGAGAGCTAAAAGAACTGAAAATTGCCGTCGCCAGCGATTTACATCTGGGTGATGTGGTGCGAAAAGAAAGGTTGAAAAAATTTGTAGGGAAAATTGAGGGACTTCATCCCGACATGATTTTACTGGCAGGCGATGTGATAGACCGGAATATAAAACCGGTGGTCCAGCAGAACATGAGTGAAGAGTTAAGGAAACTTAAAGCGCCACTTGGTGTCTATGCAATTACAGGCAATCACGAACATTACGGAAATGTTGAAAAAAGTTGTGCTTACTTGCAACAATCAGGGATCACAGTCCTTCGCGATACAGCAATAAAAATTAAAAACAGCCTATACTTAATCGGCCGCGATGACCTCTCCAACAAACACAGGCAAAGCCTGCACCATCTAACAGAAAATCTGGATCCTGCTTTGCCTTTGATTCTGTTGGACCATCAACCGCGGAACCTTAAAGAAGCCATCAGCAATCATATAGATCTTCAACTTTCGGGCCATACCCATGACGGGCAAGTCTGGCCGTTCAATCTGATTATTCATTCCATTTATGAAGACGGATATGGATACCTGAGAAAAGACAACACACAATTTTATGTTACTTCAGGACTTGGCTTATGGGGTGCCCCTTTCAGGATTGGAACGAAATCCGAGGTGGTTTTAATCAAACTCAGGTTCAAATAAAAAATATGAGATTTCTTAAAACTCTTATCAAAAACTGTCTGCCTACGGCCTGGGTATATTTTTTAAAATTCATGAAAGACCATGAATATAAAGCCTTTTATGAATTTCTTCGTGAGAAAGAGTTGTCCCTTTCAATGCTTCAGAGAATCTGTTTATTAAAAAAATTTTATCTGATTAGCTATAACTTAGAAAGTCCTCACCGGCAGAAAGAAATTTTAGCTTTC
>JAUZOH010000098.1 GCA_030706565.1 Bacteroidota bacterium
TAAGTCTTAAACCCACCAGCGACAGCATGGATTATATGAAAAGCGATATGAGCGGTGCTGCAGCCGTAGCTGCAACTATCTATGCCGTTGCCAAGGAGAAGTTGCCCCTTCATTTGGTAGGGCTTGTTCCGGCAACGGATAACAGGCCGGGGAATAATGCCTATACACCGGGGGATATCATTACCATGTATGATGGGACTACGGTCGAAATGTTAAATGCAGATGCCGAGGGCCGCATGATCCTTGCAGATGCACTGGCTTATGCAGCTCATTATGAGCCGGAACTTATTATTGAACTTTCAACCCTGACCGGTGCGGCTTTAATGGCAGTTGGTCCAGGTGCAACGGTCGGCATGGGCACGGCTTCCAGCGGGGTATTTGAAAAATTGATTGAAAGTGGCGATAATGTTGGTGAACGGATTGTTCAATTTCCTTTCTGGGATGAATACGAGGAGTCTTTGAAGTCGGATATTGCCGATATTAAAAATATTGGGGCCAGGTATGCTGGTGCCATTACTGCAGGAAAGTTCCTGGCCCATTTCACAAAATTCCCTTTTGTTCATCTCGACATTGCCGGGCCAGCCTGGACAAAAGAAACGCAGGATTATAAATCAAAAGGCGGGACCGGTGTTGGCGTAAGGTTGCTTTTTGATTTCTTCAGCAAAAAGGTTGCCGGAAAATAGAAGATTGCTATTTGAAAATTAAAGTCGAGAGCATGTTCTCATCGAGTATCTCATTGGCAATGTCAAGCAATTGGGTGGATGTGATGGCATCCACCTTCTTTTTTATTTCTTCAAGATCATCTACTTTGTTGAAAATCATATAACTCCTGGCCATATTGAGCATCACGTTTTCATTGCTTTCAGAGGCTATTGCCAGTTGGCCGGTCATTTGTTTTTTCGCTTTGCTCAATTGTAAAGTACCCAGCTTTTGGGTTTTCAGTTTTTTGAATTCTTTGTGGGCTATGGCTATACTTTTTTCTATATTCCCTTTATCCGTCCCAAAATAAACGTTTAATACCCCAGTATCGGAATAGGGACTATAGGAAGCTTCTATATTGTATGCAATTCCATTGTGTTCCCTGAGGGCAAGTCCCAGACGGGAGTTTAATCCCGGCCCGCCCAAAATGTTGCATAAAAGGTTTAACGCTACCCTTCTGTCGTCTTTTACTTCATAAGCCAGGTTACCAATCATGCAATGGCATTGAAAAGTATTCTTTTCAACAATTTTGGTCACCGGTTGATATCCGTTGAATTTTATTCTGTGGTTTTTCCTCAGGTTAGCAGGAATTTCACTTAGATATTTAATGCAGAGTTTTTTAATCTTTTCGAAAGGAATATCATCAATCGAAGCAAAAACCATTTCATCGGTATGATAGTTATTTTTTATAAATTTGATGATATCTGCTGATTTAAACCTGTGCAGGTTTTTAGAATTTCCCAGGATGTTACGTCCTATGGGCTGATTTTTAAAGATCAGTTCTTCGAAATCGTCAAAAATCAGTTCGGCTGGATCATCCTTATATGAATTAATTTCGTCGATGATGACTTCCTTTTCTTTTTTCAGTTCTTTTTCCGGGAAAGTGGAATGGAATACCAGATCGCTGAGCAGTTCGAAGGCGCGGGAATAATCTTTTTTCAGAAAGGTGGCATAAATACAGGTTTCTTCCTTAGTGGTATAGGCATTCATTTCGCCCCCAACATCCTCGAGCCGGCTGATAATATTGTATGCATTGCGTTTGGTTGTTCCTTTAAATAAGGCATGTTCTATAAAGTGTGCCATGCCGTGTTCGTTTTCTGCTTCATCCCGCGATCCCGCATTGATAATCATCCCACAGTGGCCCACTATTGAAGGAACCTGTTTGTGAATTATCCTGATCCCGTTTGCTAATGTATAGGTCTGATAGTCCATAAGCCAAATTTATGCCGTAAAGTTACACATTAACCAAAAAAAAGTAGTCTATAATTTTTTTAAAAAAGAAATTTATCTACCTTTGCAACTCCAAAAACAAGGTACCATAGCTCAGTTGGTAGAGCAACGGACTGAAAATCCGTGTGTCCCTGGTTCAATTCCAGGTGGTACCACGAAGCCCTCTGAAAGAGGGCTTTTTTTATGTCTTTTTTTCAAAAAAACATAAAAAAAAAGGACGACTCCCGTCGCCCTTTTCCAACCTATTAACCTTAAAAACCAAAACTACTAAAAAAACCTAATTATCACCTAATTCTTTATGTGTGTATCTCTTATGAGATTAACAAAATCTATGCCAAATTTTAAATCATCTTCAGAACTTGCTCACAGGAATTGCAATTTTATTTATTGCAAACTAAGTATTAATTTTACAAAAACCTTATGAACTATTTATTTCCTTATTGACGTTACAAAGATAAGGGATAGATTTGTTAATGAAAGTTAACAAACGTTAAGAAATGTTAAAATTTTTAATTCTATAGTTAGGGGTACTGTATCTTTATCGCATTATGAACAAGAGATCTATTTGGGTATCAGTCATTGCAATGGCCATTGCATTAATGGGGTTGATTTGTTTCCAGGCATATTGGATTAAAAATGCAGTGGAGATTAAGGAGCAACAGTTCAGGCTGTTAGTTAACCGTACGCTTTCGAAAGTAGTTTACGATCTTCAGGGTCAGGAAACCCTATATCATGTCCTGAGTGAAATCAAACACCTGAAGAAAGATACTTCTGCCAATGCCGATGACCTGAGCTTAATTTTAAACTCCAAAAACCCGCACAGAATCAACCGAATTTTAGTACATGACTCTGTAAATGGAGTATTTATTACTAAAGATTCCATTCATCCTATAGCTAAAAACCCTCTGGCTGCATATTCAAAAGATACTGTCCCTTCATCCCGGCATTCCAAGGCTGGTATTGATACTTCAAAATTGGCCAGGACTCCCCTGGAATACCAGGATCTTAATAATAGCTTGTCCTACAGGTTAAAAGAACAAAGAAAATTTGTAGAAAATATCATTACCCAGATTATTCATTCGGATAAAAATATTGAAAACAGGATCAATGCTGCTGAATTAAACCGGATTATCAATCAGGACCTTAAAAACCTGGGACTGGATTTGAGGTGCGAATATGCAGTAAAAAAGTATAATGCTCAATATGTCCTGACTTCAGCAAATTTTGACAAAAATTTCAATTCGAAATTTTATTATACCCAGCTTTTCCCCAATGATATTTTTGCCCCGCCCAATTACCTGGTGATGTATTTTCCAACGGAAAATACCTATATTTTCAAGTCTATTGGGTACATGGGCATTTCTTCCATATTGCTGACGCTGATCATCATCTTCAGTTTTACTTTTACCCTGTTTGTTATTTTCAGACAGAAGAAGCTTTCTGAAATGAAAAACGACTTCATCAACAATATGACCCATGAGCTGAAAACGCCAATAGCCACTATTTCTTTGGCTTCTCAGATGCTGAAGGATAAGTCTATACCCGTTCAGGTCAAAAACCTGGATTATATTTCCGGTGTCATTGAAGATGAAAGTAAACGGCTGGGCTATCAGGTTGAAAAGGTTTTGCAAAGTGCGAAGTTTGAAAGGGGGAAATTAAGCTATAAGCCCGAACCTCTTGATGCAAATGAATTGATTGATAATGTGACTACAAATTTCGCCATTCAGGTTAAAAGTAAGCGGGGGCGGATCGAGAAGAAGCTTGAAGCGACCAATTCGCTGATTCATGTCGATGAAATTCATTTTACCAATGTTATTTCCAACCTTTTTGATAACGCCCTCAAATATTCCAACGGCGAACCCGTTATTTGTGTGAGTACAAAAAATGTTAAGAATGGTATTGTTATTTCAGTCAAGGACAACGGGATTGGTATCCGCAAAGAAAATCAAAAGCGGATTTTCGAAAAGTTTTACAGGGTCCATACCGGGAATATCCATACCGTCCGGGGTTTTGGCTTGGGATTAAGTTATGTAAAAAAGGTGGTGGAAGAGCATAATGGCAAAATTACCCTGGAAAGTGAAATAAATAAAGGTACTACTTTCCATATATTTTTGCCTACTGTGGTTGATAAATAAGAATATCTTTTACAAAGAGCAATAAGAATCAAAATGATTTTTACTGTTTCGCTCAGGTTTGGTATCTTTATTGCAGATATTCAGACCGACATGATCTGATTATGGAGAGTTAACACAAAGATGAAAACCGCAATGAAAGAAAGTTCAACAGGGTTTTTCATTTTTATTAAAATATACTGGGATGAATAAGGTAAAAATTTTGCTTGCAGAGGATGATGAAAATCTGGGTAATCTTTTAAGTGAATATTTGAAGGCCAAATCTTATGAAACCGATTTATTTACTGATGGAGAAAGTGCTTTTAAAAGTTTTGAAAAGACTTCTTACAATATTTGCATCTTGGATGTCATGATGCCTATCAAAGATGGTTTTACACTTGCCCGCGAAATCAGGATGATTAATAGTGATATCCCTATTATTTTCCTTACCGCCAAGGCAATGAAGGAAGATGTTTTTGAGGGTTTCAAAATTGGTGCTGACGATTATATTACCAAGCCCTTTAGCATGGAGGAACTGCTTTTCCGGATTGAAGCAATTTTACGCCGTACAAAAACCGACCAGCTGGTTACCAGTCAGACTGTTTTTAAACTGGGGAAATTCACTTTTGATGCCAATAAACAAATTTTGCAATCAGCAAAAAATAATTATAAGCTTACCACCAAAGAATCAGAACTGTTGCGTTTGTTGTGCAACAACATTAATTCTGTTTTGGAGCGGAATTTCGCACTTAAAACCATTTGGATTGAGGATACTTATTTTAATGCCCGCAGCATGGATGTTTACATCACCAAATTGAGAAAGTATCTTAAGGAAGACCCTTCAGTATCCATCATTAATGTTCATGGTAAAGGCTTTAAATTGATCATCACTTCTCCTGAATAATTTAGCCGGCCTGACAAATTGTGGAACAGCTGTTCAATCGACATGGAAAGCAAGACATTATTTTATAAAGATATAGGCGACATTCGCTTCATCAAGAACAATCATGTAAAAAATCTGAGTATTCGCCTGAAACCTTTTGAGGGTATTCGCGTGGTGGTACCACGTGGTTGTGATTTGCGCACTGCTCAGGAATTTGTGGCCAGGAAAATCCCCTGGATTAAAAAAAACCTGACAAAAGTTCAGGAAGCAGAAAATAAGTATACCATTTTTGACGAAAATACGGATTATTCCACCCAAAGTCATCAGCTTAAAATTATTTCCTGCAGTCAGAATGCTTTTAGGGTAAGTTTATCCAATGAATGGATAAAGGTTTTTTACCCTGAAACTTTGAATGTAAAAGATCCACGGGTACAATCCGCCGTGAGGCGGGGGATTGCCGAAGCACTCAGGATTGAAGCAAAAACATATATTCCTGGCAGGGTTCAACTTTTAGCAGAAAAGTTTGGCTTTCATTATAATCAGGTGACCATTAAAAATATAAAATCACGCTGGGGTAGTTGCTCGGGCGTGAACAACCTGAATTTCAGTTTGCATCTGATGCGTCTTCCTATTCCATTAGTAGATTTTGTGATACTTCACGAGCTTTGTCATACGGTCCATCACAACCATGGGCCAAAATTCTGGTCCCTTTTGCAGGAAGTAAGCGGAAATGCAAAAGGATACACTTCTGAAATGAAAAAGTTCAGGATAGAGATTTATTGAAAGGTAAGAAAATTAAGAATTTTCCGGATTATTAAGAATATTTTCCAGGCTTAAAACATATACCAGGGCTTTCTGGGCACCAAAAAGTTTTTCAAAAATTTGCAGAACGTTTTCTTTTACAGTGGTTTGCCAATCCAGGTAAGACAAAGTGCAGAGCTTTCCCATTTCCCTTTTTTCAAAAAAACGTTGCAGCATATTAATGCTGTCATGAAATGAGATAAAGGCCTTAATGGAAATCCTCAATTCGTTGCTTAGTAAATTATCTATAAGCCTTATTTCTTCAGGCATAATTTCAGCGGTGACCTGATAAAAATTGACAAAAGAATTTTCCCAATTGATGTAATGCATCAAATAATTGGAGATTTTAAAAACTTCTTTGTTATCTTCCTGATCCAATGCTTTAAGGAAAATCCCTTTCAATTCCTTTCTGTAGTTGGCTTTAATCCTGTCGTCAATGATATTGGATATTTCGGCTATATTTTTTTCATAGTCGTTACTGAAAGTGCTGAGTGAAAAATCCTTATCCTCAAAGGGATGTTTCAGCACGATGATCTGGTTGATCACTTTGATTTCATCGTTGATCAGATGGAAAAAGGGGAATAATTCTGACTGTTTGATATTTTGCAGCTGTTGATCAGAGAAAAAGCCGGCAGAGAACAGATTATTCAGATTTTCATCAGAATGGGTTATCCGGTCAATATCACTGCGGTAAATCTTCAGGGCTTCATTGATTTTGCTTTTAACCTGTGCTTTTTGTCCCTTAACGATAAGTTGTACATACAGAGGATAAAATTCTTCATTTTTATAGATTCTGGTTTTAGCTCTTTTATTCAGATAATGTTTAACGGTGATCTTTTTGCTTTCCATACCTTCGTTTAATTCCGGCGTTCTTATATTTTCTTAAGGTTTTCAAATCAAATATAGAGTTTTTTATAAATTTAAGCAAAAGCCTGTGTATAAAGTTGCCTTCGACTCTGCTCAGGCAAAACGACTCCGGGGTAAATTCAGAAAATACAACCACTGTGGCACTAAGGGCACGGAGAAATAATGAGAAATATTCCTCTGTGCCTTCTCTGTGTATCTCTGTGTTATCGTATTTATATTTTTATAGTTAATTATTTCACAGAGTTCCACAGAGGAATTTCACAGAGAGCCACAGAGTCCCCTGTTTTAAAGTTCCAGGATTTTCCTTCGTGAAGCGTTAAAAAATAGAATCTTTTTTGACTGCATTCCGTTCAAGCGAAACCGATGTCAAGCGGTGATACGCCAGCTGGCGGACCTATTCGCTCATTGGCGAATAACGCAGTCACAGTCTTTTTTGTGACGACAATTTAGCGAAGCGATCTCATTATCCAATATTTTATGGAGAATAAAAAGAAGAATAAAGTTTTCAAAGGCAAATACAACCACAGAGGCACTAAGGGCACAGAAAAATCATAAAATATTTCTTAGTGAACTCCGTGCCATTTAGTGGTTATTACCAGGAATCAGTTATTTGATTGATTGTCAGGAATGGAGGTTTATAAAAAAAGAAAGCCTTGAAAAATTTCAAGGCTTTCGAGTTGTCCAACCAAGACTCGAACTTGGGCCGACAGAACCAAAATCTGCTGTGCTACCATTACACCATTGGACAATTTTATTTAAGGCTTGGCAAAAGTACAAAAAATTATATTCCCAGCAACCTTAATAAAAATATTTTTAATAAAAGTCTTTTATTTTGCTATGTTCAAATGTTACATGCCTTTTACAAGGTAGATTTTCAGGGATTTACTTCTTCCAAACCATCGGTTTTCATCACCCACTTTTTCCCCACCATGTTTTCATCCCAGGTGCCGGAAACATTTTTAATGTCATGAAGAATTTCGCTCATGTTAGGGTTAATGAAAACCTTATAGTTTTCAGGTATTTCCAGTGTGATTGAAATATTGGGGAATGTCCATTTAGCATTTACAGGGAGATTGAAGTGATCATCCATCAGGAGGAGGGAATCCTTTTGTTCCCAGGAATAGATTATTTTTTGGGCATTCTGTGCTGCAATGTTTCTGTCCATTCCATGAGCCTCCTTTTTGATCAGGAGTTTTATCTGACCGTCATCGCTTTTTTCAATGGTAAAAGTTGGTTCCCCATAAATTTTATCCGCATGGTCAGTGACCAATATACGGCTGTGCCCATGATAGAACCACGAATCTATATTCAGTGTCTGCGGTTTACTTTCATTTACTTGAAGATAGAGGGTATTGGCAGGGTTTGCTTTCAACGGACAGGTCTGGGTTACCGTTTCATATTGGGCATAATTGCGGGCTTCTGTGAAGAACAGGGCAATCAGGGTCAGGATGCTGATAAACCATAAAACCAGTGCAGTTATTCCAATGTTTTTGTCGTTGGCTTTAAAGTGGAAAATGATTTTTGACCCTGCATAAATCAAAGCCACCAGTGGAACTGTTAACGCAATGATCAAACAGATGATTACCAGGGTTACATTCCCGGAACTGACAAAAAGATTTACCAGTTGTGGGAAAGAAACTTCCACGTTATTCAACGAACCCCAGAAAAGATCATGATGGAAAGGAAGGAACGTGAAGAAAAATAAAAGGGCCACACCTACCAGGATAAAGATGATCCCCATAAACAGGGCAAATATTTTCAGGCAGGTCCGGATAATTTTGCCCATAACATGCACCATATCATTGAATCCATCCGATCTTACGGTTTTTTTCACGTTATTCACCGCATCATTGTACTCATTGCGGATATTGGAAACATTAATTTCTTTCCCGCGCATTTCAAGTTTCTGGGCCGTAGTTAAAGCCTTGGGAACAACCAGCCAGAGGACAAGGTAGACAATTCCCATGACACCGAATCCGAAGAAAAGGATTACAAATAAAACTCTTATAATAACCGGATCTATATTCATGTAGGCGCCTAATCCTCCGCAAACACCTCCTAAAACAGCATTATCCGGATCGCGGTAAAAACGTTTGGAATAATAATTATTTGTAGTTGTTTTTCCCCCTGTTTTTTGTTTGGCCGGTTCACCGGATGTTTCCTTATCTTCACGGAAATCTTCGGGTTCCCCCATAATTTTGATGGCCTCCGAAACATCGTCCAGGCAAATTACTTCTTTCTGTTCTTTAAGCCTGACACTAAAAAGTTCGGCTATACGGGCTTCAACATCATCGATGATTTCCTTTTTTTCGGATTCATTTTCGAAATAATCGCCAATTTGAGCCAGGTAAGTTTTCAGTTTATCGTATGCATCCTCGTCAATGGTAAAAGCCATTCCGCCCAGGTTGATTTTTATCGTCTTTTTCATTTTATTGTGATTTACTGGTTAGGGTTTTGTCTGATGGAATCAACGGCGTCAACCAGTTCCTTCCAGGATTGGTCCAGCTCTTTGAGAAATTCGACACCTTCAGGAGTAAGGGAATAATATTTTCTGGGCGGTCCCTGAGGTGATTCCTCCCAGCGATAACTCAACAACCCTGCATTTTTTTGGCGGGTTAGTATAGGATACATAGTTCCTTCCACAACAATTAATTTGGATTTCTTGAGTTCATTGATGAGGTCCGATGCATAGGAATCATTTTTCGACAGTATGGACAAAATGCAGTACTCCAGGACTCCTTTACGCATCTGGGCTTTAATATTTTCAGTATTCATGGCTATTGAATTTAAAGCTTATTTTTTTTCTTGATGTTCTTAAATTCTTTACTGACATTCTTTTTGATATCCTGGAAAGAGGGGGCCTGGCCACGCATTTCTTCTTTTTGTTCAGGCGTTTTGGCTTCGGGAATAATTATCCACATCAGCAGGTATATCAACAACCCCGATCCATACAAGAGGAACAGGATAATAAAAAGTATTCTCATGAATATGGGATCGAAATTCCAGAATGCTCCAATGCCGCCGCATACTCCACCAAGCACCCTGTTGTCGGGATCCCGGTACATCCGTTTGTAGGGCTTTGTGCTCTGAGCTTCGGGCTGTTTGAAGTTCCCGCCTTCGCCAAATTCTTCAGGTGAACCAATGGTTTTTATGACTTCCTGCACATCTTCAATGTTGATCACCTCTTTACCTTTCCTTAATTTTTGCTGGAAAATTTCGGCAATCCGGCTTTCTATATCTTTGAGGATCTCCTGTTTTTCTGCAATTATATCCAGGCGTTCCTCTATGCTGCCCAGGTAGGTTTCCAGTTCGCGGTACGCATCTTCGTCAATGTTGAAGATCAGTTGATTAAGGTTGACTGTTAAAGTTGTTTTCATCGTATAATTATTTTAGGGTTTACTAAAGTTTAATACAAAGATATATAAAAATAAATATACATTGTATTACATAGTAGTAAAAAATTAAGATTATTTTTAAAAATTAAATACCTGTTGATCCTATAAAAGATAGGACCTGTAATTTACAACAAATTAAGGTATTGGGAAAAAGTTTGAATGTAATTTTAAATTTATCCCCTGTTTAAGGAATTATCCGGTGATAAGGGGACTGGCATAAAGTGTGGCGGTATTCGTTAAGTTAAGCCTGCAATTCAACCGGTACAGAAATGTAAGTACAGCCTTGAAAGGAGAAATATTTATCAAAGAATAATTCATGGAATTATAGAATTTCTTCAAGGAAGTATTGATATATTTAAAAATTATTCAACCTAAAATTTTATATTATGAAATTGCTGAATTACAAAGTTTTATTATTAATTCTGTTTATAAATGCAGGATCAGCCTCTTTGTTTGCACGCATAAAAATGCCTGCAATTTTTGGAAATGATATGGTTTTGCAGCAAAAAACAAACGTTTCGGTTTGGGGATGGTCTAATCCGAGTGCAACTGTAAAAATTGTTACTTCATGGAACAAAAAAATCTATTCCTGTAAGGCAGGGGCAAATGGTGAATGGAGGACAAAAGTTTCTACTCCTGCTGCCGGCGGGCCCTACGAAATAACCATCAGTGACGGGGAAACGGTGAGGATAAAAAATATCCTGATTGGAGAAGTTTGGTTATGTTCGGGACAATCGAACATGGAAATGCCGGTGAAAGGATTTAGAAGCCAGCCGGTATTAGGCTCCAATGAGGCCATTGTAGCCAGTAAAAATAACAAGATAAGGCTTTTCAATGCGAAAAGGGCTACCAGCACCACTCCGCAAACAAACTTTTCAGGGAACTGGAATGAATGCAATCCCGAGACAGTGGCTGATTTCAGTGCAAGTGCCTATTTCTTTGGGAAGATGTTGAACCAGGTACTGGATGTCCCTGTAGGTTTGATCTGTTCATGTTGGGGAGGTACTCCTATAGAGGCATGGACAAGTGAAATGGGCCTAAAACCTTTTTCGGAAATTAAGATTCCCGCCAAAGAAGACTCGGCAAAAGTAAATTCGCATTCGGCTACCGTACTTTTTAATGCAATGATTGCACCTGTGGTTGGTTATGGAATCCGTGGGAGCATCTGGTATCAGGGCGAAGCCAACAGGAATAATCCCGACTTGTATGAAAAGGAAATGCCTGCCCTGGTAGGTGATTGGCGCTCGAAATGGGGCATAGGAGATTTTGCCTTTTATTATGCCCAGATTGCTCCTTATGATTACGGAAAGTCCGGGTTAAATTCGGCTTATCTCAGGGAAGCCCAGCTGAATGCATTGAAGGAAATCCCGAATTCGGGCATGGCCACTTTAATGGATATTGGAGAGAAAAATTGCATTCATCCCTCTCACAAGGAAATTACCGGTGACCGCCTGGCATACCTGGCACTTGCCCAAACCTACAATATTAAAGGAATTGGTTATTCCGGCCCTACCTTTAAGTCGATGACAACTACCGGAGGCAAGATTAAAATTGAATTCGACCATGCTGCCAATGGACTGACTGCTTACGGCAAGGAATTATCCTGTTTTGAGGTTGCAGGGAATGA
>JAUZOH010000099.1 GCA_030706565.1 Bacteroidota bacterium
GGGAAGAAACTGGTCATTATCATCCAACCCCCTTTTTGGCAGACCTTGTTATTCAAGTTGTTTGTATTGTTGTTGATTGCTGCGGCGATCATAGGCTTGTACAAGGAGCGTTTAAATTGCATTAAGAAAAAGAATGTGGTCCTTAACCGTATGGTGGAAGAAAGGGCCATGGAAATTATAGAGAAAAATCAGATGCTGGTCAGGAAAACCGAAGAACTGAATTCAATTAATGCTTTGCTTGAAGAACATCAGCAACTTATTGAGAAACAAACGGAAGAGCTGAAGGTCCAACGGGATGAGCTTAAAAAGCTCAACTCTTCCAAGGACAAGCTTTTTTCCATTTTAGCTCATGATTTGCGCAGTCCGTTTAACTCCATACTTGGATTTTGCAGGTTGTTAATCGACAATTTAGACAACTATTCCCATGAGGAAATCCGAAAATATCTGCAGATTATTAACGATACCTCCAAACATACATTCGAATTGCTTGAGAATCTTCTTCAATGGTCACGTTCACAAAGGGGTACTATTAAATTCAATCCCGTTGAATTTGAAATAGGGCTGCTTGTTTTTGGCTGTTTGAAAATTTTGGATGAGCAGGCTTTAAAGAAACAAATAACTATTAAAGTGCATTTAACGGGAAAGGAAAAGCCGGTGAAAGTTGATCCCAACATGTTCAATGTCATTATCAGAAACCTGGTTTCTAATTCGATTAAATTTAGCTACCCGGGAAGCACAATTGATCTGACTTTGGATTACCAGGGAAATGAACTTCGTGTTTCCGTCGCTGATCAGGGAATTGGAATGTCTGATGAATTGATCAGTAAGATTTTTCATACAGATGTACCGGTTTCAAGGAAAGGTACTTCTGGTGAAGTTGGTTCAGGACTAGGAATATCGCTTTGTACTGATTTTATCTCCAGACACGGTGGAAAATACTGGGTGGTAAGCCAGGAAGGCAAGGGAACTATCTTCAATTTTACCATACCCTATATTTATAACGAACCCGTCAGTAAAGATTGACCATAGAATAATTCAACGTTTATTTGTGTTATACTGGTTCGGGATAATATTTATTCTTTTCTTTAAATTGGGGTATTTTAGGTATTTTTGATTTTTAAACTTCAAAGAAATATATCTGCTGTTTATGTTTGTTCGTTTAAACTATCTAAAATATCAGTTATTTAAGATCTTGGTTTTCCTGATTTATCCCTTTTACTGCCTGGATGTTTCTGCAGGAGAAGGCTTATGGGTACCTGTTTTGCTGAACAAATACAACATTGAAGAAATGCAGCAAAAAGGTTTTAAACTCTCGGCAGAAGACATCTACAGTATAAACCATGCCAGTATGAAAGATGCGGTTCCTATTTTTGGCCATGGATGCACAGGAGCTGTTATTTCGGATCAGGGGCTTCTTCTTACAAATTATCATTGCGGTGACGGGCAGATCAAATCTCTGAACAACGGCGCTCATCAATATCTGGCTGAAGGTTTCTGGGCATTTTCCCGGCAACAGGAATTGCCTTGTCCGGGGTTGTCTGTCACTTTTCTGGTCAGAATGGAAGATGTTACAAAGCAGGTGCTTTCCTTTGTCAATGACCAGATGAACGAGGAAAAGCGCATTGCGATTATTCATGCTGTTTGCAGCCAGCTTGAAAAGAAAGCTGTACAGGGTACATCCTATAAAGCTGAAATAAAACCGCTTTTTAAAGGGAATAATTATTATCTCTATGTTACTGAAGAATACAAAGATATTAGGCTGGTTGGTGCACCTCCTGTCAGTATTGGAAAGTTTGGCGGTGATAAGGATAACTGGGTTTGGCCCCGTCATAATGCCGATTTCGCTTTATTCCGGATTTATGCAGGTAAAAATAACCAGCCTGCTTCCTATTCTCCCGAAAATATTCCTTTCCGGCCGGCAAAATATTTCCCCATTTCTTTAAAAGGTGTCAGGGAAAACGATTTTACCATGGTAATGGGCTATCCGGGATATACAGACGAATATCTTCCTTTTGCAGCCCTGAAACAATTGATGGAGATTGACAATCCTTCTAAAATATTGATCAGGCAGACCAAACTTGATGTTCTAAATGCTGCCCTGTCGAAAAATCCTCAACTGAAGGCAAAATATGCGGATAAAATATCCAATTTGTTGAATTATTGGAAAAAATGGTCGGGCGAAATATATGGAATAAAAAGGATGAATGTATTGGCCAGGAAGAGGGAGGATGAAAAGCAGTTTACTTCCTGGGTTCAGGCCGATAGCATTCGTAACTATCGTTATGGCCATATTTTGAGTGATTATCAGCAGTACTACAACGAACTCAAACCTTATGTTTTAGCGGGTGATTATTTTTATGAGGATACTTATACGCTTGATTTGATGAATTTTGCAACTATGTTTAAGCCTTTTTTTTCGCTCACGGAACTTTCTTCTAAAGATCAGGTAGATAAAGCGGTAACAAATTTGCTGGCCAATTATAAAACATTTTATAAGAATTATGATAAGGAGACGGATAAACAACTTTTTATTAAGGCTGTAACTCTTTATCGGTCGAAGGTAAACTATGGATTTTGGCCTTCTGCATTTAATAAAATTGACAGGCAGTTTGGAGGCAGTGTCAAAAAATATGTGAATTATTTATATTCTACCTCATATCTGCCTGACAGCAACAGGTTGGTTGACTTTCTCCATACTTTTTCCGTAAAGCGGCTGAAACAGTTCTATCACGATCCGGCAATTGAATTTTATTTTAGCCTGGTTAATTTGGCTTTTCAAAAGATTTATCCTGCCTTGGACAGCATCAATCTTAAAATTGACTATTTAAACAGGATATATCTGGAGGCTTTGAAGCAAATGAAAGGGGATCAGAAGCTTTATCCCGATGCAAACCTCACTCTTCGGTTGTCGTACGGGCAGGTGAGGGGGTATAAGGTTGCAGATGCTGTCTCCTATAATTATTTTACAACTCTGAAAGGCATGCTGGAAAAACAAAATGACAATCCTGCCGAGAATCAGGTGCCTGAAAAATTAAGAAAACTTTATTGGGCTAAAGATTTTGCCCCTTATGCCGATAAGGATACGATGAAGTTGTGTTTTTTAGCCGACAACCAGACTTCCGGGGGAAGTTCTGGCAGCCCTGTGATTAACGGGGAAGGGCAGCTGGTTGGGCTTAATTTCGACAGAAACTGGGAAGGAACCATGGGCGATTTAAGCTTCAACCCTGATATTTGCCGCAATATTTCGGTTGATATCCGCTATATCCTTTTTATTATTGACAAATATGCCGGGGCCAAAAATCTGATCAGCGAAATGGATATTCATTTCCGCTAATGGCTATGGCTTTCTGATTTGCCCCTTGCCCTGTATAATCCATTTGTAGGAAGTCAGCTCATTCAATCCCATAGGGCCTCTGGCATGAAGTTTCTGGGTGCTGATGCCAATTTCTGCGCCCAGACCGAATTGTGCGCCATCAGTAAATGCTGTGGATGTGTTTGCATAAACAGCAGCAGCATCAACCCTTGCCAGAAATTTTTCTATATTTTTCTCATCCTCTGAAATGATGGCCTCACTATGTTTTGAACCGTATCGGGTAATATGGTTGATGGCTTCCTCCAGATTGTCAACTGTTTTAATGGCCATTTTAAGGGAAAGGAATTCTGTTCCAAAATGTTCCGGAGTGGCAGGATATAAGAGTTTCCGGGGATATTTCCCGTTTAATGAGGCATAGGCGGGCCCGTCAGCAAAAATTTCCACTTCTTTTGCTGCAAGCGGAGCAAGCAGTGAGGGAAGGTCATTTAATCTGAATCGGTGGATAATGAGGCAGTCCAGGGCATTACAAACACTGACCCTCCGTGTTTTGGCGTTTTCAACAATGGCTTTCCCTTTTTCCAAATCCCCGCTTTCATCGAAATAGGTATGCACAATTCCTGCACCGGTTTCTATAACGGGTACTTTGGAATTGTTTCTGACAAAATCAATCAGGCCTTTACCGCCACGGGGGATAATCACATCAATCAATCCCACTGCATTAAGCATGATTTCTGTGGCCTCTCTGGAGGCCGGCATCAGGTAAAGTATATTTTCATCCAGGTTATACTTATGAAGTACTTCCTTAATGATTTCGGCAATTGCAATATTTGAATATTCGGCATCGCTTCCTCCTTTCAAGACACAGGCATTTCCTGATTTGAAACATAGGGAAAACACGTCAAATGTTACATTGGGCCTGGCTTCATAAATAATTCCGATTATTCCCAAAGGTACCGTGATTTTTGAAATATTGAGCCCATTGGACAGGGTTTGTTCGAGGATGACTTTTCCCAATGGGAAATCGAGGCGGGCAACGTTTCTAATGTCTGCAGCAATGCCCTCAATGCGTTCCCGGGTGAGTTGCAACCTGTCGTAACAGGGATCGGCAGGATCCATGCGGACCAGGTCTTTGTGGTTTGCTTCCAGGATATACGCGGTTTTGGCAACGGCAGTATCTGCCAAATCGCACAGAACTTTATTGATGGTATCCTCCTCCATAATGGCCAGCTCACGGCTGGCTTCCTGAACCTTTTTTATTTTTTCTGTACAATTTTCCATAATTGACAAGTTGAATTTATTTCGGCTATTTACTGTTTGTCGTATCCGGATTGGCCGTAAATTTTATTTTTCGTGGTTGATGTAAAGGTAATCGTAATGGATCAGGGGCTTTTGGTTTTTCTTTCCGAGGATGCTTTTGGTTTTTTCGGAACTAAACTGAGAAACGCCAAGGGCAATAAAATGGCCTTCTTCATCCATTACTTTAATGATATCGCCTTTATCGAAGCTGCCTTCGGTTTTGGTAATGCCTACCGGAAGAAGGCTTGATGCTTTGTCCTCGCGGAGCAGGGCAACTTTGGCACCCTCATTCACGAATACTGTTCCTTTGGCATATTCTTCGGAATATGCAATCCATCGTTTCAGGGTAGAAGCGCCTTCAAGGGGCAGAAATTTGGTTCCCATAGGTTTGTTATCGAGCAGGTCGAGCAATATATTGTTTCGTTTCCCATTTGCAATATGAACCGTAACTCCTGTCTGAGCCAGTTTATGGGCCATTTTGCTTTTGGTAATCATTCCCCCGCGCCCGAACTGGGATTTGTTGCCCGAAACAAAAATATTAAAATTCAGGTTTGTTTTATCAATGACGGGAATAACCATTGATTTGGGGTCTGAAGGATCGCCATTGAACAGGCCATCCACATTGGTGAGAATAATCAGGGCATCCACATCCATCATCGAAGCAATAAGCCCGGCCAGCTCATCATTGTCGGTGAACATCAGCTCGGTCACCGATATGACATCATTTTCGTTTACCACAGGAAGAATATTGTTTTGAAGCAAGGTGGCAAAACAATTGCGCATGTTTAGGTAATGCAGCCGGTCCCGGAAATCTTCCTTGGTCACCAATACCTGGGCGCATTGCAACCCGTGGGGTTCAAGCAGCTCGTTGTAAGTATTAATGAGTTTTACCTGCCCTATGGCTGCAAACAACTGCCTGGTGGATACCGTATCATGAATATTTTCCGGAAGTTTCACCATACTTCTGCCGGCAGCGACTGCTCCTGAAGAAACAAGGATGATTTCTACCCCTTGTTTTTTCAAAAATGCAATTTGGCTGCTGATGTGCCTGAACCTTTCGATATCTTCAAGCCCGTTTTCAAGGGTAAGCACATTGCTGCCTATTTTTATGACTATCCGTTTGTAAGTCATCCTGCTTTAAAAACTTTATTGATTCTGAATGATTAAAGTTCCGAAGATATAAAATTCATGACAAATATCATTATATCATCGGGCATTTATTTCAACCTGTCTAAACAGGTTGGTTGAAATTTCATTAAAAAATGACTTTTTCCCTCCTGTTTTTTTATAGGAATTAAAAAAATAACGCATTTTTTCACCTTTACCTCCCTTATGAACAATTGGCCTACAGCCAAATGTATGACATTAATAAAATATATTAAATAAAATGATGTAGGATATTTTTTTTTTCTACTTTTGCTTCAAATTGTAAAGAGAAATTCGTCTAGGCAAAGATCTTTTTGAATGTGTGTAGTTAACATATATTTATAAGTATCACCTGTTTAAGTTCGAATTTTAAGGAAAAAATTCCTCTTTGGGTTTTCAGTGGAATTGAAACAGGAGGTTTTAAATATTCCGGATTTTTTCCTGTCGTGAACTTACCGAAATTTGATATTTGTTCCCCAGAAAAATGTAGGCTGTGTGTGGTATCCGGGACTTTTATGCCACTGCCTGTAAATGGTGAGGGATAACCAAGGTGATAAATTATTAACCATATTTTCCCGAAAGGGAAACAAGCACTCAGATTTATTCCGCTATTTGGCCATAAAGGCTGTACCTGACAAGGACAAAAAATTCCTGAATTTACAAGATGGAGACCAGGTTTTTGGTTTGTTATTTTATTGAATTCTTTATATATGTTCATTATTGATTTTATGTTCATTATTAATTTAAAGTATTTTTTTTAATTCTATCTATTATGAATACGTTGATGAAACAAAAACTGGGTGGTTTAAGCGAAAGTATTGAAGAATTTTCAGCTAAACTTAACCAGTTGCAAGAACAAGACACTTATACTGTTCTTTGCGATCTCCTCCAAAAACAAATGAAGTCCTTAAGGTATGATCAAATACAGAAAGACGAGGCTGGGAATGTGATCGGTCTGATTAAAGGATTTAAAGATCAGGGCGATATCGTGCTTCTTGCCAATATGGGTGTCGAATTGCAGAATGATTCTCAGGCAAATGGTGAGCATTCGGAAAAAGATAAAACAGGCCTGGCTACCTCCATATTTGCAGGTGGATTAATTAAAAGGTCAATGGCTCCGCTGGATGGTAACCTGATTGTTTGCTGCCTGCCTCAAAAGGAACCTTGTGGCCACCCCATCAAATATCTCTTTAATCATTTTTTGAAAGGAAGAAATATTAAGGGGATAATACTTTGTGAACCAACTGATTTCAATATCAATATTGGGAACAAAGGAAAAATAGAATATGAGATATTGATCAGAGAAAAGGCCGGCAAAGCGCATTTTAAAACTGTAGAATCCACTCAGATTAAGGAAAATTTGATCAGTGAGTTGCAGCATCTTTCCTCCAAACTTCCCAGTGACCATGAATTGGGGAAATCTAGCCTGAAAGTGAGCCATGCCGAATATGGTTCTTCTGAAGTGCTTAGTGGCAACGAAGTTCGTGTAATGGTGGATCGTACCTTCGTGCTGGAAGAAAACACACAGACTATTTTGAAGAATGCAAGAAAGATTGCTCAAAAAGCCTATATAGGTGATAATTCGGCACTCATGCCGAAAGATTTGGAAGAAGGCGATATTCAACTGATAGAATCCAATGTTTATAAGCCTTGGAAAATGGAAAGTCACCATCCTCTGGCCTTACATTCTCTTGAAGTGATGCAGGATAACGACTTACCTGTTTCAATTGGATACTGGCAACATGAAATTACCGATGGCTCCTATACTTATGGAGAACTCGGCTTGCCGACTATTGGATACGGTGCCGGTTATGAGACTGATCAGGTTAAACCGACCATTGAGGATGTGGAAAAATCTATATACGGAACAGCTCTGATTGTATATCGTCATATAGGAATGCCGACCTTTGGTTGGGATGAAAGCGAAATATAAAGAGATTAATGTTAAAATGGAAAAAGAAGAAAGTCAATTGCCAGGTGTAAATATTCTCGTGTTAAATTGTGGCAGTTCTTCTCTTAAGTATCGTATCATCCACATGCCGGGTGAAATCGAGCTTGTTCAGGGAGAAGCTCAAAGGGTAGGAATCAAAACCGATGAGCCATCAAAGATCACACATATTACACACGGCAATAAAAGAGTTATTGAGGGCAATTTGCCTGACCATGTCAGCGCATTTAAAAAGGCCATGGAATTGATTCGTGAGGATGAACAAACTTATCCTGATGTTTACATCGATTGCTTTGGTCATAGGTATGTTAATGGAGGCCGGGCTTATTCAAAGACTACCCGGATCAACTCCAAAGACCTTGAAAATCTGAGGGCAACCATTGGTTTGGCTCCCCTTCATAATCCCATGATTTTCGGGGTGGTTGAAGAATGTGCTAAAAATTATAAAGACAAACCACAGTACATTGTTATTGATAGTGCTTTTCTCTCTACCATTCCTGAAGAAAACGCAACTTATGCCTTGCCTTTGAAGATGACCCAGAAACTGGGACTGAACAAGATAGGCTTTCATGGTATTTCATACCAATATGTAATGCAGCAGGGATGCAAGTTCCTGAACAAAAAGGCTGAAGATTTAAAAATTGTTGCCACTAATTTAGGGACAGGTGGTGCAAGCGTTTGCGCTATTAAAAATGGCGTTGTCATTGATTCTTCAATGGGTTTTACTCCGCTCGAAGGGCTGGTGATGAATACCCGTTCGGGTGATGTGGATATCGCCCTGATGTTTTATCTGATGTTTAGTAATAAAATGTCAACCCTTGATTCTGAAAGGCTTTTCAATAAAAAAAGTGGGGTATTAAGCATTTTTAAACACTCTTCAGATTTAAGGGATGCTCTTCATCAGATTTCACATGAGAAAAACGCTGAGAGGGCTTTCAATATGTTCGTCAACCGTGCAAGAAGGTATATAGGTTATTGTTCCTTGCTTTTGCAGAAACCCGATGTATTGATCTTTACCGATTCTCTGGGCGTTGAAGTGCCCAAGGTCAGGGGAAGTATCTGCAAAGGACTTGAATGCCTGGGACTTGAGATTGATGAGCAATTAAATAATGCTTATGATGGTGGAACAGCCGATATTTCGAAAAAAGGTTCACATACCCGTATCCTGGTTATTCCTACCAATGAGGAAATTATGATTGCAAGAGAAACTTATAAACAAATAGAACATGATCACAGTAATTGATCCCGGTGTAAAAGAAATAAAATTTTGGAGCTTTGAAGGCGACAGCAGTATTAACCGGGAATTAATTAAAGAAAGCACCAGAAGAATTAATAGCCATAAGGGATTATTAGCTTCTACTTTCACAGAATTAAACGGAACCGCCAAGCCTGATGCTATTGCCTTAAGGTTACTCTTTGGGGGCGACCAGTTTGGTGAGAGTGTACTAGTTGATAAAAGCTTTTTCCCTAAATTTAATGAGCTTCTTAGCGTCAGGCCTGCTTATGTTGCAGCTGTCGGTAAGTTTATCGAAATTTTATATGCTGAATTTCCCAATATCCCTGTAATTGCTTTTTTTGAAACAGGATTGTTCCTGAATTTGCCGGAAGCAGACAAGTATTATGCTGTGCCTTATGATTATCTGAAGGAAACAGACTTCCGCCGTTGGGGATTTCAGGGTTTATGGCATAAATATAATTCTGCCATACCTTCTGTTAAGAGCAAGGTGATTTCAATAGTTTTAGATGATTTGACCACTATTTGTTCCGTAAATAATGGACAACCCATGACCATCAGTTTTGGAGGCACCCCCCTGGAAGGGATTATGGGCCGCCGTACTTGTGGTGACCTTGATCCCGGCCTCGTTTTCCATCTGATGAAAAATTATAATTACTCCATTTTTAAGATTGATGACATCCTCAAGAAAAAAAGTGGCTTCCTGGGATTGAGCGGTTATGACGAAGAACTGGATAAGTTGTTTCTCCGCTATGAAAAAGATCCCAAAGTGAAATTTACTTTTGACATTTATAAGGGACAGATTTTTAAATATATAGGTGAGGCAATCACGGGTCTTGACGGGGTTAATTCTATTGTTTTCTCCGGTAAATATGCTAAAGCCTTTAATCCTTTTATAAAAGAGATATTGGATTTTATTTCTTTCCTTGGAATTCAGCTGAAGGATACCCCTTGGGAAAGTTCAAAACGTGAATTTGAAATTACTGAGGCTGGTTCGGAAGTAAGGTGCTTCCTGAATTATCGTCCGCTTCCTGAGATTGTTTCCCAGATGGCCCAGGATGTTGTTAAGGAACTCTTTGTTCAGAAAGAAGCAAAATAAGATGACTGTCAATTAGACTGCAAAATAAATTCAAAAAGCCTTAGGAAAACTTAAGGCTTTTTTGCATTAAAAACAGTATTTATTTGTTTTTCAGAATTATAGCCCTGCTAAAGCAGACTTTAGGCCTTGATTCAACAATAAACCCGGCATCAATCAGGTTTCCGGTCATGGCTTCAAATTCCTTCTTTTTTACGTGAAAACCGGGTTCAACGATTAACAGCTTTCCTCCAGGTTTCAGGATGGATTTGATTTCTGTAAAAAGCCGGTGCTGGTCCGGGACTTCATGAACCACATAAAAAGCCAGGAATAAATCGACCTGTTCAGTAATTCCGATTTTATCCTGCGGACACTTAAATAATTCGATTCTGTCTTTTAATGCTGTGTTCTGGATTTTTTTACGTACGATTTCCAGCATTCCCTCCTGCAGGTCTGCTGCAATAACTTTTCCTGATTCACCCAGCATTTTTGCTATATCCAAGGTAAAGAAGCCGGGTCCGCAGCCAAATTCGAGAATATTCATTCCCGGTTTTATGTAAGGTTTTAATATTTTGGAGGGATTCTGAAATAATCTTCTTAACGGATGCTCTAACATCCCTGCATTTTCAACCGGGCAAACCCGTTGATTTGTTTCCTTTTCCATAATAAGTAGATCTGAAATTAATATTGTTGAAAGTTAGTTTAAATTTTTATTAGAATCTACATGTCCTTTGTTTTCATATAAAGCTTCCGGATCTGCTTCTTCAAGAACTTTCTGGGCTTCTTCGGGATTAAGTGTTTCAACGCTTCTTAATTTACGGTTTATTTGTCTGGTCCTGACACCCACCAGTTTATCAATTTCATCATTGGCGCTGAGGATTTTTTCCTGCGCTTTAGTAAGAACCTTGCCAAATTCGCCGAATTCGGTCTTTACAGCTTTTAAAATGTTCCAAACCTCGCTGCTTCGTTTCTGAATGGCCAGGGTTTTAAAGCCCATTTGCAGGCTGTTGAGGATGGCGGCCAGGGTCGTAGGTCCGGTTACGATAATCTTATAATCCCGTTGCAGTTGTTCCAAGAGGCTTGCCCTTCGTGTTACTTCCGCATAGATGCCCTCAAAGGGCAGAAACATGATCCCGAAATCGGTAGTCCCCGGCGGATCAAGGTATTTGTCATGAATATCCCTGGCCATTTTGCGGATAACATTTTCTATATTTTTTGATGCTGCGTCAATTGCAGCCGTATCGGAAGTATCATAAGCATCGATCAGTTGTTCGTAAACATCCTTGGGAAATTTGGCATCAATGGGCAAATAAACGACGCCCTGGCTGTCGTCTTTCCCCGGAAGTTTGATGGCAAACTCCACGATATCCGGCGATCCTTTTTTCGTTTTGACATTGGCTTCATATTGTTCGGGAGCCAGCAGCTGCTCGAGCAGCATCGACAGCTGTACTTCGCCGATACCTCCTCGCATCTTGACGTTGCTCAGTACCTTCTTTAATCCTCCGACATCCTGCGCCAGGTTTTTCATTTCGCCAAGGCCTTCCTGAACGGCTATCAGCTGTTTACTGACGGTTTCAA
>JAUZOH010000100.1 GCA_030706565.1 Bacteroidota bacterium
TTTGCCGGGAACATGAAATAAAATCCTACCTGACGTTGAATATCATTATTTATGACAAGGATATTCAACAGATGAAAGATGTGGTCGACAGGGCTAAGGCTTCAGGTATTTCTGCCATTATTGCAAGCGATATTGCTGTAATAAATTATGCAAGAGAGCAGGATGTGGAAATTCATATTTCCACCCAGGCGAATGTATGCAACATAGAGGCAGTTAAGTTTTATTCACGGTTTGCTGATGTGATGGTTCTTGCCAGGGAATTAAATCTCGACCAGGTATGCAGAATTCATGAAGCCATAGAAAAAGAAGGGATCAAAGGCCCGTCTGGAAATTTAGTGCGGATAGAAATGTTTGTTCACGGTGCACTTTGCCAGGCCGTATCAGGGAAATGTTATCTCAGCCTGCATGAGAAAAACTATTCGGCCAACCGGGGTAAATGCCTGCAAACCTGTAGGAAAGCTTATATTGTTACCGACAAGGAAACAGGTTATGAACTGGAAATTGATAATGAATACATCATGTCGCCTAAGGATCTTTGTACCATCCATTTTTTAAATAAGATGGTTGATGCAGGAGTAAGGGTGATGAAGGTTGAGGGTAGGGCTAGAGGGCCTGAATATGTTAAAACCACTGTGTGCTGCTACCATGATGCTTTAAATTCCATTGCTGACGGTACATATACCCCTGAGAAAATTGAAAAGTGGAAACAGGAATTGTCCACTGTATTTAACCGTGGCTTCTGGGATGGTTATTATCTGGGACAAAAGCTGGGCGAATGGAGTAACGTTTATGGTTCCAAAGCAACCAAAAGGAAAGTCTATCTTGGGAAAGGCACAAATTATTTTTCCAAATTAAAGGTAGCCGAATTTTATATGGAAACCGGTACTTTAAAAAACGGGGATGAAATTTTGATTATCGGCCCTACCACGGGTGTAATTCAGACCACCGTCAAGGAAATCAGGGTTGATTTGGAAAACGTAAATGAAGTGTCCAAAGGAAAAAGTTTTTCAATACCCTTGGATTCATTGGTCAGGCGTTCCGATAAACTTTATAAACTGGTGGATTCCAGGAAGGTTACTTTACAGTGATATACAGTTTTATTTACTCCAGATTCCTTTATCACTTTTTGAAACTATTTTTTTATATTGAATAGGAGCCAGGATGGCCGATATGATGAGTGATGTACAGGTTCCCAAAACTACGCCTGCAGAACCAAGATGAAGGGTTTTACCGAAATAAATTGAAAGGGGGATATTGACCACTGCCTGAAAAATGGCAATATATAAGGATAATCTGATCTTCCCTGTGCCATTGATAAAATAAGCCCATATATTGCACCAGGTACTGAGAATGATAAAAATGCCCATTATTGCTGAAAGCATAAAAGAGACCTTTACCATTTTACCTACCCAAAGATGGTAAAAGGTATTGGCTAAAAGTATCATGATTATGATACCGGCCGCAATCAGATACCAAAATTGAATTAATTTTTTCATGGTATTTTTTATCCATGAAAAATCCTCTTTTACATAAGCTTCAGTAAATGCTGACCATAAAGGGTTGATAATAATCCCAAAAAACATGGTTACCATTCCAAAATATTTGTATGCTATATTGTAAGCGGTTACCTCTTCGGGCCCCAGAATTTGGGTAATAATCACATTTGAAGAAGAAAAAACAACCAATACTGCGATGTTGATGATGAAAAACTGTATACCCAAACTTGCCAGTTCCTTGAAATATTTAAAATCTACAGATTTTAATGAAGGTTTATATTCTTTGTAATCATTATTGAAGAAATAAAATGAAGCGATCAGAAAGATTAACAGGGGAGAAACATTCAAGGTAATGCCAAGATAAAGGATGGAGCCTTTCGTGATTTTGGTCAGAAGGAAAATGATCAGCAAGGCCAATATATTTCCTAAAGTATCGAAGCTGCTGCTGATTGCAGGACGCTGGTCGGCTGTAATTATTATGCCCAATAGCCCAAGTACAAATCTGAACAGGAAAAAACCAAAAACGAATAATACCAATATCTCCAATTGTCCTGACATATAAGCCGGGGCATTTAAGACCCTGCACCAGGAAATAAATGGATTAAATAAAAGAATGAGTAGAAACAGGGAAGAAACAATTATTAATATGCCGGCATAAGTAGTACTTACATAAACTTTGGCTAATTGTTTATCTCCTTTTGCTATGGCTTCGGCAAATTTATTCCGCAGTCCCTGTCCCAGGCCAATGTCAAAAAAATTTACCCAGAGTACAATAGAACTTAGGGTAAGCCATACCCCATATTCTTTTGAGCCAATGTAATGCAAACAAAGGGGAACCAGCAAAAAGCTGGTGAAGATGCTAATACCTCTGATAATGATAGAGATTGCAATATTTTTTTTTGCTTTGATACTCCTGGCATGTCCCTGGGTAAAAAAAAGACTTATTTTCTGAACGGGAGAATTTAAATATTCCATCATCCTGTGAAAAATGAGTTCGGTTTAGGTCTTTTATTATTGTGAATTTAAGCTTGTTACAATAAGAAATTTATGGGTAGAGCTGAATTTTATGCCGGAAAGATTCAGCAGAAACATACCCACTCCAAAATTGCTTGTATTTATTGTTATCTCTTTTACTCCATCCTCCAGACTTTGTGAGTAAACCAAACGGCCAATGCTGTCGTAAATATTCAATTTAAGATTATTCACCTCGATTTTCTGCAGGTTTACTTTTATATCCTTTCCTTTTAATACCGGATTAGGATAAATATAAAAAGGAGGCTCAACGGTAGTCGGGACTACAGGTTGATAGGTCCCTTCCATCAGGATCAGAATTTGAGAGCTCCAGGGTTGCAGGGTTAATTCTTTTGTTATTTGATTGCCGTCCAAATCATTAAATATTGCCTGCTGAAGGTCAAATGTTTTGGTATAATCCGAAGGATTTGAGAAAAGAACTGATTTTGAAGTCGGCTCCTGGTATTTGGCATTAACTTCATATAAGTGCACATTATCCAGATAGAAGCCGGATCCTGTTCTTGGAAAAAGAAATGACACAAAATTCTGTGTGTTTGCTAAGGAGGAGGTTTTAAATACAAAATTCATATTCCTTTTCGAAGTGATTAAAGCAGCTTTGGAGGAATAAACAGTACCGTTTGCATCTCCCACCTGATGTTGTATATCTATATTCATGGTACCTAAATTAAATCCTTTTATACTTGAGCTTAATGCATAAAAAGAGTTTTGTTTTAGATCAAAATTCGGGCTGAATACTATACCATAAGATGCTGCGGAACTGCTTTGGTTGAGCGACATTTTTATACTCCCCTGATCCATTCCTCCGTCATTAGCCCACGACATGTTATCTATGCCGAGGAACCAGTATGTCCAGTCTGTTAGATTACTGTCAAAAGTGCCGTTTTTTATCAGATCCTGGCCCAAAGTATCGAAGGGGATATATGGGGTAAGGGAAATAAGACTTCCTTTTGAGTTGGGATCTTTACCAGAAAATTGTTTCCATTGTTCCAGTCCGAAATAATATTGTTTCCCATCCGAACCGTTATAGGCGGTGGTAATATTTCTGTAGGGATTACAATAATAATTATTATCCATCGATTCATTTCCCATAGCTGATAGTTGAGAAGCAATGGTGAGGGGAATTTTGTTTTCATCGAGATTATAAATCACATTGTTTTTTACTGTCTGGTGACTGTCCTGGCCATCCCAGTCATAGGAGATATGCAGGCCTTCAGTACCATAGACCGTGTTGCCGGTTATTTCATTAACCGTGGAATTGTGAAGAAATATTCCAATACTTGTTGACCTGGAAATGGTATTATTTTGAAGTTTAAAGGCTGATGTATTATCATCCAGATAGATTCCGAAGGAGAATGGGGTATTTAAGGGACAACTTGTAATATCGCCCTTGACATAGTCCACGAAGTTATAGCGGAAAATGTTGTTTTTACTGAAGGTACCCCAGGAATAAAGTCCTCCGCCATCGTTCAGAGTAAGCAAAGTGTTTTTAACAATGTTATATTCAACAATATTGCTTTCGCCCATACAATGAATTCCATTATATCCGACGCTGTCTATATAATTTTTAGAGACCAGGTTATTTTTTGAATTGCCGCCGATATAAATACCAAGTGCGCAGGCATCGCTACTTCCGCCTAAACCGGGTGCCATTCCGGTCCGGGTAATGATATTGTTAGAGAAGATGGAATTTTGTGGATCATAAGTGGCTATTCCTTTATCAATGCAATTGTCAATTATGCAATTATCCACCACTATATTCCACGGAGTTTCGCAGTAAATATTAACGCCTATATTCGTATTTTTTATATTACAGCGTAAAACTTTAATGCTTTTAGAGCACCACAGGGTGATGCCTGACTGAGAGTGCATTTCAAAATCCAGGTCCTGAATAATGATATTGGTAATGTTATAAGAAGTAGTTACACCTTGTCCGTAAACCGATGCTTCTACGTCAAACTCAGATGGGTTTTTCCCCTGAGGGGCATAGAAATATAAACGTTTGGTACTTTGATCATAATACCATTCATTTGCTGCATCCAGCTCACTAAATTTGTTGTCAAAAAAATATCCTTTCTGGTCAAGGGTATTGTAATCTGTAGGGGTATCAAAGACCACATTTGTGTTTGAATAACTTTGTACTTTTCTGGTTTCATAAGTCCAGTTGCCTGAACGTATATGTACATTGCAGCCATTCCAATAGCCCGCCGGATTAGTAAGCTTGTTGTCCGTAAATCCTGCATTTCCGTTTCCACTGGTTGTAAAAAGCCATCCGGAATTCGGGTAGCGGGCCAGAGTCATTCTTTTATACTGGTTGGTGATGGTTTTTTCGGAATTAATAGTAATTGTGGTGGGACTGCCAATAAATACTTCATTGACAGTCTGAGTAACATTTGCATAATATATATTTCCGGAATATTGTACCCATCCTGTTACAGGTATAGAACCGAAAATAATGGGGGGATCCCCGCTTCCGTATGCCCCGAAAACGATGGGACTGGCATCGCTGCCGGAAACAGATACAGAAATCTGTCCTGCGAAATTTTGGCCCCTTTTAAAAAGAATGGAATCGCCAGGTTTAAAACCAGTCATTGCTTTATTTACCTGATCTATAGTTTTCCATGGAGAGGAGGAACTTTTTCCATTATTCGTATCTTTGCCATTTTGTGAATCAACATAATAATTCACCCCGTAAAGGCTTTTCACTATCAACAGCATAAATACTATTGATAAAAATTTTATCGTTTTCATAAGGGTAGCATTTAAGTCTTAACATATCAAGCTGTAGTGAAAAATGGATGATACACTTAAATTGTTGAAATTATAAACAGCAATAGATGAATAAAGAGTGAATAAATTAAAAGGTAATTTAAGGCAAATTTTTCTTTTAAACAAAAGAAGGACAGAAAATTTAAAAAGAGAAAAATGTTTAGGGGATTATTATATATTTCACAAATAAAATTATAATTTTGCACTCTTTAAATAATGTAGGTTTAATTTTAAATAAAGAGTATGCCTGTAAAAGTCAGATTAACAAGACAAGGAAGGAAAGGAATTCCTTATTATCACATTGTGATAGCTGATAGCAGGGCGCCACGGGATGGTAAATACATCGAGAGGATTGGAGCATATAATCCTCAAACAATTCCTGCTACTATTGAATTAGATTTTAATAGAGCATTAGATTGGATACAAAAGGGCGCTCAACCTACCGACACCTGTAGAGCTATTTTATCGTATAAAGGTGTATTGTATAAAAATCATTTGCAGATAGGCGTTAAAAAAGGCGCTTTGACGCAGGAACAAGCCGATGCCAAGTTTGATGCATGGCTGAAGGAAAAAGAAAGCAAGATTGAGGCAAAGAAGGCAAATGTGGCACAAAATAAGGAAAGCATTGCCAAAGAACGTCTCGAAGCTGAAGCTAAGGTCAACGAAGCCAGGGCTGCTGAGATTGCAAAGAAAAATGCCGAAATAGCTGCTAAACAAAAGGAAGAAGAAGAAGCAAAAGCTGCAGCAGAAGCTAAAGCAGCGCAGGAAGCCAAAGCAGCACAAGCCGCCCAAGCTCCCGAAGCAACTCCTGAGGCTAAGCCCGCAGAACCTGAAGCTCCAAAAGCTGAATAAACATGTACTTTTTGTCAAAATAATTTTGAATAAAAATTTAATGGCAAAAACAAAACTTGTTTTTATTGGTAAATCCATCAAACCTCATGGGGTAAAAGGCGATCTTTTAATTGAAGCCCAAGGATTTGATGTAGAAAACTTTTTAGAATTGGAATCGGTTTTCGTCGATGTAGGCGGAGAACCGGTTCCTTTTTTTATTGATTCTGCGTTCGTTCATAGTTCCACCACCCTTATTGTTAAGTTTGAAGATGTGGACACAGAAAAAAAGGCCAGAAGCTTATGTGGCTTTAAATTATTGATTCCCGCAAGGGAGAGGGTTAGCCCCGAAAGTGAAAGCCTGGAGGATGTTTCCTTCTCCGAAATCAGGGGATATACCCTGGTTGATAAAAAATACGGCGAATTAGGCGAACTGTCAAGAGTTATTGAATATCCCAACAACCCATTATTCCAAGTCTTTTATAAGGGCAAAGAAATCCTCATTCCTATAAATGAAGAAACCGTTTTAAAGGTGAATCACAGGAAAGAGATTATTTATGTTTCATTGCCTGAAGGCCTGATGGATTTATAAGGCCGTTTTATTTCCGGATGATCTTAATTTCCCCGTTAACTTCCAGTTTAATGATGCTGGAAGGTTTTGCTGAAGAAGGGGGTTCGTTTTGCCTCCATTTGACCACATAATCCACTTCCTGCAACAATTCAGCAGAAATTTCCCGAAAACTTTTAGGGAAAGGCATGCCACTGATGTTGGCCGAAGTTGATACAATCGGTTTATTGAACTTTTTAATGAGTTGACAGCAAAAATCATCTTTTACTATTCTGATTCCAATAGTACCTTCCGGTGGAATTAAGTTGGCTGCAAGATTTTTTGCATTTGGGTAAATAATAGTCAGCGGATTTTCAGCTACTTCAATCAGATCATAGGCAATGGAGGGCACTTCTTTGACATAATTGGAGATGTGTTCCAGACTATCTATAAGGACGAGCATACTTTTGGAATCATCCCTTTTTTTTATTTTAAAAATTTTGCTAACTGCTTCCGCATTGGTGGCATCGCAACCCAAGCCCCAGATGGTATCGGTGGGATAGAGGATAGTCCCACCTGACTTTAAAACTTTTAGCGCATTTTCAATCTCTTCAGCTATCATTTTACTAAATGGGTATAAACATTCATTAAGTTTGTTGTTATTTTATCTTCACTGAAATTGTCGGCCCAAAGTACTCCGTCTTCTATCATTTTTTTCCTGAGCTCATTGTCGGTCAGTACTTTATTTAAGGCATCGATTAATTCGTCCACATTGTTGGGATCAATATAAAATGAAGAATTACCACCGGCTTCTCCAAAACATCCGCCTTTTGACGTAATTACCGGAACCTTCGAATTGAGGGCTTCCAGAATGGGGATTCCAAATCCCTCAAAAACAGAGGGATAAACAAAAGCCTTGGCCATCTGGTAAATTGCCCGCAAATCTAATGATGGGACATTTTCGATAAAATATATATATTTTAAATTGTTCTCGGAAATGTATTCCTGGACTTTTTTCAGGTATGGAGTAGGTTTTCCAATGACTACCAGGGAAATATCAATTTTCCCCTTTTGAATGGCTTTCACAATACTCATCAGGTTTTTTCTTTCTTCGATGGTACCTACAGAAAGTATATAATCATTAGGCAAATCGTATTTATATTTGACCATGCTTTTCACCTCTGCATCAATCATGGAACGGTACAAAGGATTGCAGCCCTGGTATACAACCTGGATTTTATCCGGGTCAATGTTGAAATAATTGATCAGGTCTGATTTCGTCTGCCGGCTGACTGAAACGACCTTATCTGCAATCTGGCAGCTGTACTTAATCCTTTTTGCAATTAATCTTCTTTCCAGGTTTTTATACAATTGCGGATAGCGGATAAAAACAAGATCATGTATGGTCACTACCGATTTAATTGGGGCACGGTGAATATAAAACGGCAATTCATTTGCCAGTCCGTGGTAAATATCTATTTTATCTGCTTTTAATTCTGAGGTAAGCCGGTAATTGCGCCAATATGTTGGAAATACTTTACCTGCAAGGGTTTTGGGTATAAACACATTCACATTTGGCAATTCAATTGAAAAAATTGGATTTGCCTCATCTGTAGTATATAAAAAATACTCATTTTCAGGAAAATGTTTACACAGAAGCCTTATGGTATTTCTGCTGTAATGTCCCAGACCGCTTCGGTTATAAAAAGCCTGTTTCGCATCGAACCCTATTCTCATATCTCAAAATTTTAAGGACATGCTTTTTGTCAACAAACATTTAGTTAATTCCCATTTTTAAACTGGAATGACTTAAACAGCAAGATCATATTCCCGTAAGGCATCATTTAAGGTTGTCTTCTTATCGGTCGATTCCTTGCGTTTCCCGATAATCAGTGCGCAGGAAACCTGGTATTCACCTGCAGGATATTGTCGGGTATAAGATCCAGGGATGACAACACTGCGGGGAGGGACATAACCTTTGGCGATTACAGGTTTTTCACCGGTAACATCGATGATTTTTGTAGATGCAGTAATAACGGTATTGGCGCCTAATACGGCTTCTTTCCCTATCCTGGCTCCTTCTACCACTATGCATCTTGAACCGATAAAGCAGTGGTCTTCAATAATTACAGGTGCTGCCTGAACGGGTTCAAGTACTCCGCCAATGCCAACCCCTCCACTTAGATGGACGAATTTACCGATTTGGGCACAGGAACCCACCGTTGCCCAGGTATCAACCAGGGTGCCTTCATCAACATAAGCGCCGATATTGACATACGAAGGCATCATGATCACTCCTTTGGCCAGGTATGCACCATAACGTGCTACGGCATGAGGAACAACCCTTACTCCCAGTTCTTTATAATTCTTTTTCAGCCTGATTTTATCGTAAAATTCAAAGGGCCCTGTTTCCATGACTTCCATCTTTTGAATGGGAAAATACAGAATGACCGCTTTTTTAAGCCATTCGTTTAATTTCCATCCGTCACCCGAAGGTTCTGCAATTCGCAACTGCCCTTTATCCAGCAAATCAATGATTTCCCGGATTGTATCCTGTGTCGTGGCTTCCGAAAGAAGGGAGCGGTTCTCCCAGGCTTCTTCTATTATTTTTTGATATTCTGAATTCATTTTTTTGAAAATCAATTAATATTTAAAAGTGAAAAAATCAGTAAACAGGTTTGTATCTGAATCTGATTTTATTCAAATAAATCTTTATCTCTGATCAGCATAAGAATGGACGATTGGGAAACAATTACATATTTTTCTTTGTTAAATTCTATTTCAAAGGTGTTCCCCTGTAGATAAATGGCCAAATCTCCTTCTTTTGCCTGTAGCGGAACATATTTGACATCATCTCTTCTGTCTTTCCATGGTTCTTCCACATCGCTGATGGCAGGAATAGGATAACCCGGGCCAACCTTAATCACATATCCGCTTTGAATGCTCTCTTTTTCCTGAACTCCGGGCGGGAGAAAAAGACCTGTTTTTGTCCGGTCCTGTGGCGTTTTGGGCTTTATCAATACTCTGTCGCCAATAACAATAAATTTGTTTAAATTTTCATTATCAATACCCAAAGTCATATTTCGTTCATTTATTAGGCAAACCTACTGGAATTTTCGGAAAATCGCAATTATTTATTACAAGTATCCTCAATTAAATCCCTGATCACAACGGAAGCACAAAAGCATCCAAAAATTGCAGGCATATAGGAAATAGTTCCCACTGTGGATTTTTTATTTTGAACATTCTCTACCGGCCTGATTGCTGAAGCCGGAATCGGTTCCGGATTGTACACGGCTTTAAAACCTCTTTCTATGCCCAGGTGCCTTAGTTTTTTCCTGATTACATAAGCAAGTGGGCAACCATAAGTTTTAGAAATGTCAGCAATTTTTACCTGTTCCGGATCCATTTTCCCTCCAGACCCCATGGAACTTACCAGTTTGTGATGATTTTGCATACAAAAATAGATCAGGTAAATTTTAGGGGAAAGTGTGTCAATCGCATCAACCACATAATCAAATTTGTTATTCTCAAGGAATTCCTTCATCTCTTCGTCTCTCAGAAAGGCTTTTATTGCACGGACATTAAGGCCGGGATTGATGTCCTTCAGTCTTTGCCCTACTAATGAGGCTTTTTCTTTGCCAACGGTACTTACCAGTGCGGGAAGTTGCCTGTTGCGGTTTGTGGTTTCTATCATGTCTCCATCAACAATTGTCATATTACCCACTCCGGCCCGGCAAATCATTTCGGCTGCATAAGCTCCTACACCTCCTAATCCGACTACAAGTACATGAGATTTTTTTAATTTTTCAAGTTTCTCTTTTCCCAGCAATAAATCAGTTCTTTCAAGCCAATCCACTTCTTCCATTTTACACCTTCTCCCTTATAAATTTACTAATTAATTTGTTATCTGGCAATAGTATTTGCATGGTTTACATTTTCATGAGATAAACTAAAAGCAAAATATTTAAAATACTCACACTTCCCCCTAATAATAAGAGGACGGCCTTAGTAGTCGGCACATTTGCATAGTTCCCCATCACTTTTTTTGAAGAAGTAAGATAAATCTGCAGAAAAATAGTGAAGGGCAACTGAAGGCAAAGTACCATCTGGGAAATAATCAATGCTTTAAAAGTATTTCCGATCATTAACAGAATAAAAAATGCCAGAACGAGCGATAAGGCAATGCCCAACCGGGAATGGTTATCTTTGATATCGTAGGGCTCACCAAAAAAACCGGCGAAAATACTTCCACCGGCCATCCCAGAAGTAATGGTCGATGCAACCCCTGAAAATAAAAGTGCAATAGCAAAAATACCTGCAGCATGGTTCCCCAGCAGGGGTTCAAGCATGCTGTGTGCCTGCGATAGTTCATTGACGTTTATCCCTTTTTGGAAAAATGTCGTGGCTGCCAGAAGAATCATTGCACTATTGATAGCCCAGCCAATGACCATGGAGAAAAGGGTGTCGCAGAACTCATAATCCAGCTGCTTTTTGATGGCTTTTTCGTTTTCCAGGTTCCATTGCCGGCTTTGGATTATTTCTGAATGCAGAAAAAGGTTGTGGGGCATAATCACTGCTCCCAACAGGCTCATAACAAAAATAACCGAACCTTTGGGTATTTCCGGTTTGATCCAATGAATTCCTGCCTGGGCCCAGTCTATATTTACCAGGGTCAGTTCATATAAGAAGGAAAGCCCGATGATGGAAACAAAACCGATAATGATTTTTTCAATGATTTTATATGAATTGTTAAAAAGCATGATAAAGACGAAAA
>JAUZOH010000101.1 GCA_030706565.1 Bacteroidota bacterium
ATAAATTGCGGTTGCCGAAGCATCTTTTAAAACAGTAAAAGTTTCTATATCATTTGGATTAATAAAGGTTAAAAAATTGGAACTGCCGTTAATATTAGTATTGTCAATAGGCATACCATCGACAATAATCAAGGGGTCATTAGAAGCATTTAATGAAGAACCGCCCCTGATCCGGATGGTGGCTCCGCTGCCGGGTTGGCCGCTTGCAGTTGTGATGACCACACCTGCTGCTTTACCAACCAGCAAATCTTGTGGAGAGGTTATTGCGCCGCGGTTGAAATCCTTGGAATCAACGGCTGTGACCGAGCCGGTTGCATCGGATTTTTTAACCGTACCATAACCAATAACCACTACTTCTTGCAGGCTGGAGGAAGTAGGTTCCAGGGTTACATTAATAATTCCGGCGTTTTCGACCATTTTTTGTTCCGTCTTATAACCCATATAGGAGAATAAAAGAACAGAGTTTTTGGGCGCTTTAATATTGTAGTTGCCATTAATATCCGTGGTCGCTCCTCTTGTTGTACCCTGGATAACCACATTTACGCCAGGCAAGGCTTCTTTTGATGAACCATCAGTCACCTGTCCCTGAATCTGTACTTCCTGTGCCAAAACCTGCCAGGAAGCCATCATCCATAAACACAAAATAGGGATGATTCGAATTAATTTTAAATTTCGTTTCATAATAAGAATTTAGTTAGTAATAAGGAATTAATTTTTCAATACATGCATCAATCACGAAACAAGATTGAATTTTTTTTCTTTTCTTTTTTTAGGTTTCTCTTTTAGCCAAAGAACGATTAAAATCTGAACGAAATTTACGAAGGTTTTTTAAATATTATCCTGATGAAAGTCTACATTTTACAGGCATTTTGGGATATTTTTAGTGCAAACGAAACCGCAAACGTTTGCGAATCCGTTTGCATCAAAAATCGTATGTTGTAAAACATAAAAAATATTTAATTTCTATATGTTAATGGAAAAATATTTAATTTAAATAATTATAAATTCTCTTAACAGTACTAGGTTTTTTATTTATTTTATTATTTTTACTGTAAATAATTACTACGATGAAGATACATCAGGTAACCATAAAGGATATTGCAAATATTCTGGGTATTTCGATTTCGACCGTTTCCCGTGCTTTAAAAAACCATCCTGATATCAGTGAAGAAACAAAAAACCAGGTAAAAGAATTGGCTGTTAAATTGAATTATGAGCCCAATGCATTGGCATTGAACCTAAGGCGTTGCAGGACCAATACGATTGGCGTAATCATTCCTGAAATCGTTCATCATTTCTTTTCTTCTGTTATAAGCGGAATTGAGGATGTTGCCTACGACAGGGGGTACAATGTGATGGTTTGCCAGTCAAACGAAAGTTATGAACGCGAAAAGATAAATGCCCAGGCCTTATTGCTTAACCGCGTTGACGGTGTCCTGGTATCTGTTTCAAAGAATTCTTATAATTTTGATCATATCCGGGCTTTTGTAAACCAGGGCATCCCTTTGGTTTTTTTTGACAGGATTTGTCCGGAAATAATTGCAGATCGTGTTATTATTAATGATGAAGGCGGTGCTTTTATGGCTACCGAACATCTAATTTCATTGGGCTGTAAAAATATTGCCCATTTTTCTGCTCCTCAAAATTTGCTGATCGGTCAGGACAGATGTGCCGGTTATCAACGTGCCTTAAAACGCTATAATATTCCTTATAATCCTGACCTTATATTACATTGCGATACCAGTGAAGATGCTTTCGAGAAAACGGAGAAGTTTTTAAAAATTAATCCTTCTGTAGATGCTGTTTTTGCAGTCAATGACTCAACAGCCATTGCAGCCATGAAGGTGATTCAAAGAATGGGGAAGAAAGTGCCTAATGATATTGCTGTTATCGGTTTTGGTGATGGCCCCAATACGGAAATTGTTTCGCCTACGCTTTCTACCATAGAACAAAAAGGGACGGAAATGGGCACAGAAGCCATACGGTTACTTCTGAACCGTATAGAAAATGAGATCCCTGCAGACAGTTTTCAAACCAAAGTACTTACGCCCATCCTCATGAAAAGGGAATCGACCCTGACCAAGGTTGATCTTTCGCAAACGTTTGAAATCTGATTGTCTGATAGTTGTGGAAATTTATTTTTTAAAATCCTTTTTTTATTAAAAAATCCTTTTATATATTTGCTTCATCAATCACGAATTCTAAGTTTAGTTCATAATTTTTCTCTTCGACCGGCTGGTGAGTTTTATACTCATGTTTCTGTATAGTCGGTTTGCTTTTCTCTTTTATCCATAGGTAGAATTTTATTTGTTAATCTTTGCTTGTTGAGTCGTTTTCTGATGTCAGCAGGTTCATCATGATTTATTCATTTTACTTTTTATGCTTTTATTATGAAACGTACCTGTTTGCGAATAAACGCAAAACGCGAATAAAAATAGCAAACATGGAGTTCCATACGACATCTTAAATAATTTATTACGTATGAAAATACAACAACCTAAATTACGCTTTTGGCAGATTTGGAATATGACATTTGGCTTTCTTGGGGTCCAAATAGGCTATTCGTTGCAGAACGGCAATACCAGCCGAATACTTTCAGCCTTAGGTGCTGATGTTTCCCACTTGGGCTATTTCTGGCTTGCGGCTCCAATTGCCGGTTTGATTGTCCAACCCATTATAGGCCTTTCCAGTGATAAAACCTGGACACGCCTAGGCCGAAGAATTCCTTTCATTTTTGGCGGGGCTATTATTTCAGTACTGGCCATGTTTTTCATGCCTAATTCGGAGTTCTTTGCCTATCTGTTGCCCCCCATGTTTTTTGGCGCTTTTATGTTGTTGTTTATGGATACCTCTTTTAATGTAACCATGCAGCCATTCAGGGCACTGGTGGGAGATATGTTGCCCGATGAACAGCGAAACAAAGGTTATTCCGTCCAGAGTTTTCTGATTAATACCGGTGCTGTGGTTGGTTCTCTGTTGCCTTTCGTACTGACCTGGCTGGGTGTTCATAATACTCCGGCTCCAGGCCATAAGGTTGCCCCGACTGTGATCTGGGCATTTTATTTCGGCGGCGCTGTTCTGTTGTTAACTGTTTTATGGACTGTTTTTACAACTAAGGAATATCCTCCCGAAGAATTCGAAAAATATCATGAAGTTACTGTTGAAGAAAAATCGCATACTTCCTTGATTAGCCTGATTAAAGATATTCCGGTTACCATGTGGCGTCTGGCAATTGTCCAGTTCTTTTCATGGTTCTCGCTGTTTCTGATGTGGGTTTATACTACTTCAGGTGTTGCCCAGAATGTATGGCATACTGCTCCCAATGACTCTGTCTCTGCTGCTTTCAATGAGGCTGGCAACTGGGTGGGTGTTATTTTCTCATTATATAGCCTCTTTGCAGCTCTTTTCTCTATTGTCATGGGCAATCTGGCTGATAAATTTGGAAGAAAAACCATCTATATGATTGCTTTGTGGCTAGGAGGACTTGGACTGTTGTCCATGGTATTCATTCATAACCAGTATGGATTGATTGCTTCCATGGTAGGTGTAGGCATTGGCTGGGCTGCTATTCTGGCTATGCCTTATGCAATTCTTTCGGCTTCTTTGCCGGCCAGTAAAATGGGCGTGTATATGGGACTGTTTAATGCTACGGTGACAATCCCTCAGATTGCTGCTGGATTATTGGGCGGACTTATTCTTTCACTTTTGGGCGGACATGCAATTACTATGCTGGGAGTAGCCGGTATATCTATGTTTATTGCCGGATTCACAGTCGTTTTCATTAAGGAAGTAAAACAACAATAATTTAATTATCGAAGTAACAATGGAAATCAAAGCATGTATATTCGATTTGGACGGTGTTATTGTTGATACTGCCAAATACCATTTCATTGCATGGCGGGAGCTTGCCCATGAACTGGGTTTTAATTTTACTGAGAAAGACAATGAACGGTTGAAAGGAGTATCCCGTATGCGTTCACTTGATATACTTCTTGAAGTAGGCGGAAAATCTTTTGATGAACAAACAAAACTGAAACTTGCAGCAAAGAAAAACGACATCTACGTATCCTATATCCAAAAAATGACTCCTTCAGAGATATTACCGGGCGTAAGGGAATTTATTGACGATCTAAGGGCAAACCATGTACGGACTGCCCTGGGGTCAGCCAGTAAAAACGCAGGTACCGTACTCGACCGGTTAAATATCTCCTCATTTTTTGATGCTATTATTGATGGCAATAAAGTTCAGCATGCAAAGCCTAATCCCGAAATTTTTCTTCTGGGTGCTAAAGAATTGGGTATATCCCCTGAAAACTGCGTTGTTTTTGAAGACGCGGAAGTGGGCATTGAAGCAGCTCTTGCTGGCGGTATGGGGGCTATCGGTGTGGGTAGTCCCGAAATTCTTGGCAAAGCCAATGGCGTTATTCCTGGTTTTGCACTTTTTTCATTTCAAAAACTCAAGGCAATTTTTAATTAACTGTACTTAAGGTAAGGAAAGTTAAAATTTAAGGTTATGAATAAATATCTTAAAAGTGACGAATGGTGCATAATCGAAGAGGGCTTTAATCCTGTTAACCACAAATGTTCTGAAAGCATTTTCAGTCTGGGAAACGGACACATGGGACAAAGAGCCAATTTCGAGGAACAATATAGTGGAAAAACATTACAGGGTAGTTATATCGCGGGGGTTTATTATCCCGATAAAACAAAAGTCGGCTGGTGGAAAAATGGTTATCCCGAGTATTTTGCCAAGGTACTCAATTCCCCCAACTGGATAGGAATTGATGTCCGGTTAAATAATGTCCATCTTGACCTGGCAAAGTGCAAGGTCGAAAATTTCAGGCGGGTTTTGAACATGAAGGAAGGCTTTTTGGAACGAAGCTTTATTGCTGTCTTTCATGATGGTAATAAACTTAAGGTAGAAACCAAGCGGTTTCTGAGCAGGGCGCTTCCTGAAGTCGGAGCTATCCGTTATACAGTAACTCCTTTGAATTTTGATGGCGAAATTATTTTCACACCTTATATTGACGGGGATGTGAAAAATGAAGATTCCAACTACAATGAAAAATTTTGGAATATCATTAAAAGCCAGTCCGTAAAGAATGAAGCATATTTGTTATGTCAGACGAAAAAACTTGATTTTCAGGTTGGATTTGGAATGAAATTCCGAACAGAGATAAATGGAAAACCTTGTAATCAGGTCCCTACAAATGAAGAAAGCCCAAAGTATGCCGGATGTTCAATAAAAATTCAGGCTGTACAGAACGATGTCATTACTTTATATAAGTATGCTGCAGTGCTTTCTTCTCTGGATCATCCTGCTGATAAGCTTTTAGATCTTACCGGGGAAAGGGTTAATGAAGCTTTTTCTGCTGGTTTTGAGACTTTGTTTGAGACTCATAAGAATAAGTGGGCTCAAATATGGGAACATAGCGATATCCAAATTAAAGGAGATATTGAAGCCCAACAGGGCATACGTTTCAATATCTTTCAGCTGAATCAAACTTATACGGGTGAGGACGAGCGTTTGAATATAGGGCCTAAAGGCTTTACCGGCGAGAAATACGGAGGAAGTACTTACTGGGATACCGAAGCCTACTGTATCCCTTTCTTCCTTTCGACAGCTTCTCCTAAGGTGACCCGAAATTTATTGATTTATCGTTATAAACACCTTCAAAAGGCAATTGAAAATGCCCAAAAGCTGGGTTTTACCGGTGGCGCTGCTTTATATCCCATGGTAACCATGAATGGTGAAGAGTGTCATAACGAATGGGAAATTACTTTCGAGGAAATTCACCGGAATGGGGCTATTGCTTTCGCAATTTACAATTATATCCGTTATACAGGCGATGAACATTATCTGGCCGAATATGGTCTGGAAGTCCTTATTGGCATTTCCCGTTTTTGGAGTCAGCGGGCTACTTTTTCAGAAGTAAAAAAACAGTATGTTATTTTAGGTGTTACTGGCCCGAATGAGTATGAAAATAATGTGAACAACAACTGGTACACCAATACCCTGGCCAAATGGTGTATGGAATATACCATTGAGGCTATTAAAAAGGTGATATCTATTGATCCTAAACGATTTAATGAAATTGTTCAAAAGACCAAATTGCAGGAAAACAGCGAAGTTCAAAAATGGAAGAAGATTGCTGATAACATGTATTTTCCGTATGAATCCAATTTGAAGATTTTCCTGCAACAGGAAGGATACATGGAAAAGGAACAGATTCTGGTCAAAGATCTCGATGCAGGAAACAGGCCAATCAACCAGCGCTGGTCGTGGGACAGGATTTTACGTTCCTGTTTTATCAAACAGGCAGATGTGCTGCAGGGGATTTATCTGTTTGAAGACAAGTACGATACTGATTTTATCAGGCGTCATTTTGATTTCTATGAACCCCGCACAGTTCATGAATCTTCATTGTCTCCCTGCGTTCATTCCATTGTGGCTGCCCGTATAGGCCGCATAGAAAAAGCTTATGAATTATACCTGCGCACTTCCCGCCTGGACCTGGACGATTATAATAACGAAGTCCATGAAGGTCTTCATATCACCAGCATGGCCGGAACCTGGATGTCCATTGTTGAAGGTTTTGGCGGTAAACGGGTGAAAGATGATAAATTATACCTTTATCCCCTGATTCCTGAACAGTGGAATGAATATTCATTCTCCCTTGTATTTCGCAATAAAGATATACAAGTAGCTGTCAATAAGGAATTTGTAAATTTGTCGATTAAAGGCGATTCTGAATTAACAGTTAATGTTTATAACAAAGATGTGCATCTATCGCCTGAAAAGTTGGTGAAGATACCCACTCTGGCGACAAGAGTTTAATATAAACGCTAAAATTTAAATTATTGTTCATGAAAAAAATAATTTCATTTTTATTTGTCTCATTTTTCTTTTATTCAACAACCCTCGTTTTTGCAACGGGTAAAATCACCCTGAACAGGATGGAACCTGCCAGTTGGTGGATCGGAATGAAGAACCCCAGTCTTCAGCTTTTGGTTTACGGGAATGACATCGGCCTTACTGATGCCAAAATAAATATCCCGGGAGTAACCCTTAAAGGGACTGAAAAAGTTGAAAATAAAAATTACCTGTTTGTTGATTTGGTTATCAGCGATCAGGCTGTTCCGGGAAATTATCCCATAGAATTTATCAAAGACGGGAAGAAAGTTTTAAAAGCTTTTTTCCAACTAAATAACCGTGGAAATAATTCGGCTCAGCGAAAGAGTTATGATGCTTCGGATGTGATGTATCTTCTGATGCCCGACCGTTTTTCGAATGGCAATCCGAACAATGATTCCATGAAAGGTATGTACGAAAAAGCCAATCTTTCTGATCCCAATGGCCGACACGGCGGTGATATTCAGGGAATAATCAATCATCTGGATTATTTAAAGAATTCGGGATTTTCGGCCTTGTGGATTACCCCGCTTCTGGAAGATAATATGCAGAACTATTCCTATCATACTTATGCAATTACCGATTTTTACCGGATTGACCCCCGGTTTGGGACAAATGCAGATTATGCCCGGCTTGCCGATGAAATGCACCAACGCGGCATGAAATTGGTTATGGATGTAGTGACCAACCATTGTGGTTCGAACCATTACTGGATGGCTGATTTGCCCACAAAAGACTGGGTGCATCAGTTTAAAAATTATACACATTGCAATTTCAGGATTCCGTCTGTTTACGATCCTTATGCTTCGGAAGCTGACCGGAATCTGAATTTTAACGGTTGGTTCGATACCACGATGCCTGATCTTAACCAGGACAATCCTTATCTCTTAACTTATCTGACCCAAAATACCATCTGGTGGGTTGAATATGCCGGATTAGACGGTTTGCGGATTGATACACATCCCTATAATAGCACCAAGTCCTTACCGCGTCTTGTAAAGGCTGTTCGTGAAGAATATCCCAATATTAATATAGTCGGGGAAAATACTATTCATACTTCACAGGAAATGGCATATTGGCAGACAGGTTCTAAAAATTATGACGGTTACGATTCTCAACTGCCTTCTGTAATGGATTTCCCTCTGCAGGATATTTATGCATCCAGTTTTGATGGCTGGTTGGAAGGATTTTACAACCATTTTGCCCTGGATTATATCGTCCCTGATCCAAATAATTTGCTGGTTTTTACTGAAAATCATGACACTCAGCGTTTTGATGAAATCATCAGTAATGATATCGCGAAATACAAGATGGCTTACACGGTACTGTTTACCATCAGAGGGATACCTCAGTTTTATACCGGTTCCGAAATCATGATGAGGGGCGATAAATTGAAGGGTGATGGATATGCCCGTCTGGATTTTCCGGGTGGTTGGCCCAATGATACCCGCAATGCTTTTACCGAAGAAGGCAGAACACCACAGGAAAATGAATCTTATCATTTTATTTATAAACTGCTGAACTGGCGGAAGGCAAATCCGGTCATTTTTTACGGTAAAACCATGCAGTTTGCCCCACAGGACAATATTTACGTCTATTTCAGGTATAATGATGCTAAAACCGTTATGGTAATCCTCAATGGTAATTCCCAAGCTGAAAATCTGGATACCCAACGTTTTGCAGAACGTATGAAAGAATTTACTTCAGGTTATGACATAATCTCTGAAAAGAAGATTAATGATTTATCTGTTATTAATGTTCCTGCTAAAACTTCAATGATTATTGAACTAAGTAAGAATTAAGGCTTTTAAATTATTTTCAGGATTATAAAATTGACATAGATGAATAAATTTTTTCACTTCATCATACTGGAGATCCTATTTGCTTTTACCGTAGATGCTCAGGTTTCTTTAAATAAATCGCTGGGAAACTGCAGGAAGATTGAAGTCTCACAGAATATTTTCACATTTCACACGGACAATGGCCTGGCAGAGGCCATTGTTTATTCTCCGGATGTCATCAGAATCCGGGTGGAAAAGGAAAATTTCACCAAAACATTTAGTTATGCTGTGGTCGCAGATCCACAGAAATGTAAAGTTAAGACAGAAGACACGCCTGATCAGTATGTTATTGAAACTGATTCTGTTGTTCTGAAAGTTCAGAAGAAACCTTTGCGTTTTGTTTTTTATAATCTCAAAGGCGAACTGATCAATTCCGATGATCTGGCATTCGGTACTTCCTGGCTGGGCGAGGAAGTTACTACCTACAAGGCTTTACAGCCGGATGAACGGTTTATCGGTCTGGGCGAACATGGCGGAAATCTCGACCGCAGGGGCGAATCCTACATTAACTGGAACACCGACAATCCCGGTTACAACAACGAGAGCTCAAGCCTTTATTCTACTATTCCTTTTTATATCGGGTTGCACGGGAATACCTGTTATGGCATCTTCCTGGATAATTCTTCAAGGACGGTTTTTAATTTCGGCGCAGGGAACAATCGCTTCGCTTCTTTCTCGGCTGATTGCGGAGAAATGAATTATTATTTCATATATCATACCGATGTTCGTAAAATTATTGAATCATATACCTGGCTTACCGGGCGTATGCCCATGCCTCCATTGTGGTCTCTGGGTTTTCAGCAATGCCGTTATAGCTATTTTCCGCAGGCTGATGTCCTATCTACTGCCGCTAAGTTCAGGGAAAGGAATATCCCGGTTGACATGATCTACCTGGATATTCATTATATGGATCATTATAAACTTTTTACCTGGGATAAGGAAAAATTTCCTGAGCCTTCAAAAATGATCGGTGAGTTGAAAAATATGAATTTTCATACAGCGCTGATTATTGATCCGGGTGTGAAGGTTGAAGAGGGTTATCCGGTATATCAGGATGGTTTGAAATCTGATATTTTCATTAAGTATCCGGATGGTTCCCGTTATCAGGGTTGTGTATGGCCCGGATGGTGCAATTTCCCTGACTTCACCATGCCAAAAGCAAGGGAATGGTGGGGAAAATGGGTAAAAACTTATGCCGATCAGGGTGTCACCGGCTTCTGGAATGATATGAACGAAATCGCTGCCTGGGGTAAGGATGTCCCACTTTTGTTGGAACTGAACTGGGAAGGGAAAAAGACTTCTTACCGGGAAGGTAAAAATGTTTTTGGCCTGGAAATGGCCAGAAGTTCTTATGAAGGGGCTAAAAAATACATGAACGGTAACCGTCCGTTTGTACTTACGCGTTCCGGCTACTCAGGACTTCAGCGCTATACGGCAATCTGGACCGGCGATAACCAATCCAACGACGACCACATGTTATTGGGTGTGCGCCTGATTAACAGCCTGGGCTTGAGCGGGGTTACTTTTGCGGGCATGGATATTGGCGGGTATAGCGGTAATCCGGCATCCGGATTATATACCCGCTGGATGGAAATAGGTTCATTTTTACCCATGTTCAGGGCACATACGGCTGTTTATACCAATCGTGCCGAACCCTGGGCATTTGGAGAAATTTCAGAGGATATTGTCCGGCGTTATATTGGTTTCCGTTATCAATTGATGCCCTATCTTTATTCATCATTTTATGAATCCACTCAGAATGGTATGCCGGTAGTGCGTTCCCTGGCAATAGATTATTCTTCCGATGAAAAAATCTTTGATTCTTCGTTCCAGCAGCAATATCTTTTCGGGCCTGCTATTTTGGTGGCACCTGTAAAAAGCACGGAGGCATTGGCAAAGGTTTATCTTCCCAGGGGAAAGTGGTTTGATCTGTTTTCCGACAAGGTTTATGAGGGCAGTCAGCCCGTGTTAACCGAATCTCCGGAAGAAAAGCTGCCTTTATTTATTAAAGCAGGTAGTATTATTCCCATGCAGAAATTGGTTGAATCTACTGCCGATAATGCTGGCGATACATTAAATATTCATTTGTACAAGGGCGATGATGAGGCTAATCATTTCGTTTATTATGAGGATAATGGACAAACCTATGATTACCAGAAAGGTGGTTTCTACAAACGGTCAATCAGCTACAATCCGGAACAGAGTACCCTTGAATTTGGCGGGAAAGAAGGAAATTATGCTTCCAAATTTAAGGTGATCCGCTTGATTTTACATGGGTTTGATGGATTTCAAAAAGCAGAAGTTGATGGGAAGCACCTTGATCTTTTGCAAAATAAAATCCGTTTTTTTGACAGTCATTTCACGTTTGCCGATTATGGCCCTGATGACACCAAAGAGGTGCTGACTGTTTCCTTTGAAAATAAAAATGGAAATATGAGTGTGAAAATATTGAAATGATAGTTATCTCATAGTTGTTAGAGAATAATGAAGATTATTAGTTGGGAAGTATAAAGTATTTAAGTTTCGCAAGTAGTATAAAGGGGTTATAACAGATTTCTCTGTGGCACTCTGTGTTAAAACTCTGTGGTTCTCTGTGTAATAAATCGATTCAATAACACAGAGGTACACAGAGAAGACACAGAGGAATTTTTCTCATTATTTCTATG
>JAUZOH010000102.1 GCA_030706565.1 Bacteroidota bacterium
GAATTATTGATTTTGTGTTCCGACGTTGACCATGGGACGGGCACTTTCTTCTGAACAAAGGACCACCATCAGATTGCTGACCATAGCTGATTTTTTCTCCGGGGTCAGTTCGGCAATTCCTTTTTCGGCAAGTTCCTTTAAAGCCATTTCGACCATACTGACGGCGCCTTCGACTATTTTTGTGCGGGCTGCAACAACTGCTGTGGCTTGCTGGCGCTTAAGCATGGCTGCTGCAATTTCGGCCGCATAGGCAATATAATTTATTCGTGCCTCTATGACATGAATTCCGGCTATGCTTAATCTTTCGGAAATCTCTTTTTCCAATTGTTTGTTTACTGCATCGCCTCCTGCGCGGAGAGTGATGTTGGCATCTTCTGCCTCAAAATTATCATAGGGATATATCCCTGCCAGTTTTCTAAGTGCAGCTTCACTTTGTATGATAACAAAATGTTGATAATCATCTACATCAAATGCGGCCTTGTAAGTGTTATCTACTTTCCATACCAGGACAACGCCAATCATGATGGGGTTGCCAACCTTATCGTTCACTTTGATGGGCTCGCTGTTGAAATTGCGGGCGCGAAGGGAGATTTTTTTCCTTAAATAAAGCGGATTGACCCAGAAAAAACCATTATCCTTGATGGTCCCCCTATAATCACCAAATAAGATTAGAACTCTGGATTCATTCGGATTTACGGAAATCATGCCGGTTGCACAAAATATGTCTACAATCAGGGCTGCAATCAGCCAGTTCCATTCCAGGACTGCGATACCCAGAATAGATAAAATCAATACTAATAAAATGATGGTCAATGCCACATAACCATTTTTCGGTGGAAAAATTTTTTCTTCTTTCATGATTTTTAGTTTGTAAATGTTTTTCATCAAATATACTAATAAAAAAAGGCAGCTAACTGGCTGCCTTTATTTTTTTGCATATTCAAGGATTTTATTTATTACCTTCTGGGGAACATCATACTCTTTGTGTTCCAGGTAGTATTTGACTTTCCTGAACTCATCGCATTCTTCCAGGTCGTCAAAATTGGCTGCATCCAGCAGCTCTTCTCGTTTTTGAAAATCATTTATTAAATAAATAGCAGTAAAAGGTTTATTCATAGGCGTATATTTTATTTTAATTTATGATAAAAACGAGGAGGTGGTTTTATTTATTGTTGATATGTACTATTATTATCAATTATTTTTTGTTTTTTTTCTAAAATTCTTAAAAAACCTTTTCCATTTCCTGAAAGGAATTTTTATTCGTAAATTTATTGAATATAAATCAAATAAGGATTAATCATAAAAAAAAATTATTATGGGAAAACAAGGGGTTGGCATCCTAAACCTGGATGTGAAAGAACTGATAGGTTTGCTCAACCAGGCTCTTTCCGAGGAATGGCAAGCTTATTATCAATATTGGATTGGTGCCAGGATCATGGAAGGGCCTATGAGAAGCGAAATCGAGCCCGAATTATTACTTCATGCCACACAGGAATTGAATCATGCATTAATGGTTGTTACCCGGATTATTCAATTGGGCGGCATACCTGTACTGGATCCTTCGGATTGGCCCAAATTGAGTAAATGTAAGTATGAAGCTCCTGTTGATCCTTATGTGGAGGTTGTCCTGGATCAGAATTTAAAAGGGGAAAGGTGCGCCATCAACCGTTACAAGGGTTTAGCGGATATGACTAACGGGAAAGACCACACAACCCATCAGATTGTGACTACCATTTTAAACGAGGAACTGGAGCACGAGCAGGATATTGAAGAGTGGATTACAGACATTGCCCGCATGAAAGAAGATTTTAAAAAATTAAGGCTTTGACAACCCCCTTTCGTTGTTTTCTATTTATTCATTGTAAATAAATACAACCTCCTGAATTGTCATGTCTGGCTCCGGTTGCCGAAGCCAGACAATTGTTTTTATTCTGCCACCTCAGCAATCCCAGAAAAGCGAATATTAATGCTTCTTTATACTCTACAACATTCTTAGGCGGAATGACTATTTCATTTTTTGTTTTTCCCTGAAGCAGTTCGATCAGATAAGTATTGAAGGCTCCGCCTCCGCTAACCAAGACTTTTGCAGGTAATTCTGTATTCATTGCCCTGGCCAGTTGTGTAGAGACATGCTCATAAATGGTTCTCATCTTATCCGGAATGCTTATCGCAAATTTGTCCAACAGAGGCTCAAAGCAGGATTCTATCCATTCTTTTCCCAATGATTTTGGAGCTGGCAGCTTATAATAATCAAGATTGTTCAGGTTGTCGAGAAGTTCCTGGCAAATGGTTCCCTGACGCCCAATCTCTCCATTCCGGTCGTATTCTTTCCCAAGAACACCGGCCAGGGGATTTAAGATAATATTGACCGGGCAAATATCAAAAGCAAGTCTGCGGTCGTCATGGTGAAAGGAAATATTGGCAAAACCACCCAGATTCAGGCAGAAACTATAGTCGCCGAATAAAAGTCCGTCACCGATTGGCACCAATGGAGCTCCTTGTCCTCCCAGGGCTACATCCAGATTCCGGAAATCACTGATGGTCGTGATTCCTGTCTCTGCAGCGATATATGCTCCATCGCCAATCTGAAAGGTTAATCCTTCCTCTGGCCTGTGGAATATCGTATGCCCGTGTGATGCAATAAGGTTTGCCTCTTCATGATTTGACTTTAGAAAAAGATTTATTTTTTCTCCTACATATTTCCCGTATTCTTTGTGCAGTTTGATGAAATGAAAGGCATCTATTGAGGCTGCTTCCGACAACCGCTCTTTCCACTTCTTTTCATAAGGATATGTAACGGCCTGGACCAGCTCGTAATTCCATCTTTCATTGAAGTAATTAAATTTGCATAAAGCGATATCCAAACCATCTAGAGAGGTTCCTGACATGATGCCGATTATTTTCAGATTATTCATTGAGGTTTTTTTTCAGGATGAAAATTTTGATTTCTAAAAAGATAGAATAACATTCTGACTACTAAATGTTATCTGATAAATAAATAAAACAAAAATCAATGTAAAAGTATAAATTGATCCATTTAGTTTGATAAATAATTTACAATTTCTACATTTCCTATCATCTCTTTTAATATATTTGAAGTTCCAAAAAAATAATTTATGATGGTGAATTTGAAACGTTTGTTGATTAAAACGTTGGTGGCGTTGGCACTGTGTTTGACCGTTGAGAATGGCTTTTCACAGTTGTATAATGAGGAAGCTTTCAAGCTGGTAAAAACGCTTGAATGGGTGAATAATTATTATGTCGATACGGCGAATGAGCATAAGCTTACGGAAGCCGCCATTGTCGAGATTATGAAAAACCTGGATCCTCATTCAACCTATATTTCAAAAGAAGAAGTAAAGGAGATGAATGAGCCTCTTCAGGGAAACTTTGAAGGAATAGGCGTTTCATTCAATATCATGAACGATACCATTTTGGTCGTTGAACCTATAGCCGGTGGCCCTTCCGAAAAACTAGGCATCAGGGCCGGTGACCGGATTATTACTATTGACGGGAAAAATGTGGCCGGCGTTGGAATAAAAACCTCTGATGTATTTGCTAAATTGCGCGGCCGGAAAGGTACGAAGGTGGTTGTAGGCATCAAAAGAAGGAATGTGCCGGGAATTTTAGAATTTAACATTACCCGTGATAAAATTCCAATTTATAGCATAGATGCAACATACATGATTGATAGCCACACGGGTTATATTAAATTGAACCGTTTTTCATTTACTACATTAAATGAATTTGCCCAATCCCTGGCAAAATTGAAAGCTCAGAAGGCTGAAAACCTTATCCTTGATTTATGCGGAAATGGGGGTGGATATCTTGATGTTGCCATCAGTCTGGCCGATCAATTTTTGCCCGATAAAAAGCTTATTTTATATACTCAGGGTATACACAGCCCAAAAACGGAATATTTTTCCACTGCAGCCGGGAATTTTGAAAAAGGCAAATTGATCATTCTGGTTGATGAAGGATCAGCTTCGGCAAGCGAAATTGTTTCAGGCGCTATTCAGGACTGGGACAGGGGGTTGATTATTGGCCGCCGTTCTTTTGGAAAAGGATTGGTGCAGCGTCCCTTCACCTTTATGGATGGTTCTATGCTGCGGCTTACCATTGCCCGTTATTATACACCTACCGGCCGGCTTATTCAAAAACCTTATGACAAGGGTATTGAAGATTATTCACACGACCTGATTAAACGTTATAACAACGGCGAACTTTCCAATGAGGACAGTATCCATTTCCCGGAATCCCAGAAATTTTATACCATGATCAACAAACGTGTGGTTTATGGTGGCGGGGGCATAATGCCGGATTATTTTGTACCTCTGGATACTACTGGTTATTCAGATTATTACAGGGATTTGATTGCCAAAGGGATATTTAATCAGTTTATGCTGGGTTATACAGACAATCACCGGGAGGAACTGAAAAGTCTATATCCTGATTTTAAGGATTTTGACAAAAAATTTATGGTAACCGATAGTTTGCTGAAACAGCTTACCGATTATGCTGTAAAAGAAAAGTTGCCCCTGAATGAAAAGGAATTAAGCCTTTCTGATTTTAAATTGAGGCTATTGATGAAGGCTTATGTGGCCCGGGATATTTATACATCCAGCGAATTTTACCAGGTACTCAATCAGGATGAACCTATTGTGAAAAAAGCTGTTGAAGTTCTCGAAAACGATGATCTTTACCAGAAGAAACTTTTGAAGAGGTAATTTGAATGGTTTTGGATACATTAAGCTGGCTTGAACATTATATTGAGTGGGCAGGGGCAATACTTAGTTTGGCATACTTGTTTTTTTCCATTAAACAGAACATCTTGCTTTGGCCCCTTGGCATCATCTCTTCTGCCTTATATGTGGTCGTCTATTTGAATACTAAATTATTTGCCCTTTGTGGCTTACAGGTATATTATGTCTTTATAAGCATTTATGGATGGTGGTTCTGGAAAAGGGGGAAAACAAAAGGTTCTAAGGATAAGGGTGATATTCCTATTACACATGGTTCTCCCTCGCAGACTGTTGTTCTAACGCTCATTACCTTGTCATTGTTCGTCCTTTTTGCTTTTATTTTGAAAAGGTTTATGAATTCGGACATGCCTTATGCTGATTCTTTTATTACATCCTTAAGCATTGTGGCAACCTGGATGTTGGCCAGAAAGATTATTGACCAGTGGCTGGTCTGGATCGTTGCTGATGGCATTTCCATAGTACTTTATGTTTATAAAGGGATGTATCCTACGGTTGCCCTTTTCATCGCCTATACTGTAATGGCTGTTATCGGATATATATCATGGAAGAAAGAACTGCAAAAACAACTGTTAAGCGCATAGTAATTATTGGTCCGGAATCTACCGGGAAAACCACTCTTTCCAAACAACTTGCGCATGAATATAAGACAGTATGGATACCGGAATATGCCAGAACTTATGTCGAGCAGTTGGGAAGGCCGTATCATTATGAGGATGTATTGCATATTGCTGAAAAACAGGTGGATCTTGACGTTCATTATGAATCCCTTGCCAACGGCTTTCTATTTCTGGATACTGACCTGATCATTACCAAAATATGGCTGCTTTGGGTTTATAATGAATGTCCTGCATGGATAGACCATTACCTGTCCGAAAAAAAGACAGATCTGTACCTTTTATGCAATACGGATATTCCCTGGGTTCCTGATCCAGTGCGCGAAAATCCGGGGGAAATGCGCGAAAAGCTTTTTAAAACTTATAAAAAGGAAATTGAAAGTCTAGGATACCCTTGCCGGATGGTAAGCGGAACAGGTGAAACCCGTTTTAAATCTGCAATGGATGCCCTAAAGGATTTGAATCTTCTTCACCCTTGATGATGATCACTTCCTTGTCCAGGTGAATCAGAAATTTTTTATAAACCGATTCTTCAATTTCTTTTGCCAAATTGAGTACTTCATTTCCTGTTGCATTCCCATAATTAACCAATACCAGCGGCTGAGTGGCGTGTACACCTACGTTGCCCGTTCGTTTCCCTTTCCAGCCACACTGATCTATCAGCCAGGCAGCTGAAACTTTTGTCAGCTCATCACTGACTTTAAAAGAGGAGAGGGAAGGGAAGATCTTTTTTAGATCTTCTGCCTGTTGGCATGGGATGAACGGGTTTTTAAAGAAGCTACCCGCACTTCCAATTTCGGTCGGATCAGGCAGTTTTTTTCTTCTGATCGCAATAATTGCCTGACGGACAGAACGAATAGTCTTTTCCGGATAATTTTTTAATTCTTCTTCAACATTTCCATAATGGGTCACGGGTACCGGGTTTTTCTGCAACCTGAAGTAAACAGCTGTAACTAAAAATTTATCTTTAAGTTCATGTTTGAAGATGCTGTTTCTATAACCGAACTGGCAGGATGACTTATCCAACTGCCTGTATGTGGAAGTTTCCAGGTCAATTCCTTCGACTTTTTCAATGGTATCCTTGGCTTCTGCTCCATACGCTCCGATATTCTGAACAGGAGTAGCTCCAATATGCCCGGGAATTAACGAAAGGTTTTCAATACCTCCAAAATTCTTATTCACCGCCCATTCTACGAATTCGTCCCATACCTCACCCGCCATGGCTTTGATCAGTACGGAATTTCCATCTTCACTCTCAATAGTGATGCCTTTTAGGTCAGGATAGATTATCACTCCTTTGAAATCGCAGGTAAACAATAAGTTGCTTCCCCCGCCCAGAATCAACCGGGAAAGGTTCTGGAATTCTGTGTTTTTAGCAATTTCAAACCATTCGTCTGCTTCGGTAAATCTGACAAAATGACTTGCCTTTGCTTCTATTCCAAAGGTAGTATAAGCTTTTAGGGATATGTTATGTTCAATGGAAATCATCTCTTGAATTTTAAAAGCAAACCTAATCGTTTTTTCTTAAAAAAAACAATAAAAAATTTGGAAGATATAAAATAATTGTTTTACATTTGCAGTGTACTAATACAATAGTACACTAATTTACTATTATGATTGAAATAAAACATTTGACATTTGGATACAAAAAGGACAAGGTCCTTTTTGATGATTTATCCCTCACATTGCCCTTAGGCAATATTTATGGTTTATTGGGCAAAAACGGAGCCGGCAAGACCACTTTATTAAAACAAATTGCCGGGCTGCTTTATCCTTATCAGGGCGAATGTCTGGTGATGGGCCAACCTTCCAGGTACCGCCAACCGGAAATACTACAGGATATTTTTATCATTCCTGAAGAATTTACAATGCCTTCCGAAACTATCAGTGCTTATACAAAGTTGTATGCACCCTTTTATCCCAAATTCGACAAGGAAGTTTTTTCCAATTATCTGAATGAATTCGGATTAAGTGCTGACAGAAAATTAACCACACTTTCCTACGGTCAGAAAAAGAAATTTCTGGTAGGATTTGGATTAGCTACTCAAGCCAGAATTTTGTTGATGGATGAACCAACCAACGGATTGGATATTCCTTCTAAAAGTCAGTTTCGAAGAATTATTGCATCTTCTGTGAACGAAGACCGTTGTTTCATCATTTCCACCCATCAGGTGCGCGATCTCGAAAGCCTGATAGACCCGATTATTATTTTGGATCAGGGAAAGATAGTCTTTCATCATACTATGGAAGAAATATCCAGAAAATTGGGTTTTGTACAACTTGAAAAAGAGGATCAACCTTCAGGATTGATATATTCTGAGATGACTTTTAGCGGTAAAAATGCTATTGTTTTAAATTCCGACCATGAGGAAACACGGGTTGACCTGGAGCTGTTGTTTAACGGAATTATTAGCCGGGCTGAATCATTTACAAACATTTTTAATTAAAATATCATGAACAGTTATTTGTCGTTTAGCAGGTTGTTACTGCTTATGAAAAGGAAATTGGTAGAAAACGCAAAGGGTTTGGGGATTTTAGCCGCTGTGGTTTTCGGCTCTTTGATGTTGATTTCTTTGATGGTTGCCTATAGACACGGGTCTATGGTAAATATGATTGAAACTTATTTTCCCCTTGAACTTATTGTCGTTGGATTTAGTATAACAAGTCTGTCTTTTAATGAATTAAATGATAAGGGGAATCGTTGTTTTTACTTAATGTTGCCCGCTTCTTCCCTGGAAAAGCTTTTATCTGTATTCCTGCTTACCTCCATTTTTTATGTGATTGCAAACGTGGTTTTATACAGCTTCTTTGCCTATATCACTTCTATTATTGCCTGGTCGGCTTTTGGAATCCCGGTCTTTCATTTTAATCCTTTCAGTTATGAACATATTCAGGAAATAGGAACTTATTTCGTTTGTCAGTCTGTCTTTTTACTGGGAGCAGTGATGTTCAGGCGTCATGCTTTGCTTAAAACAGCATTGAGTATTCTTTTACTTATTTTGTTTATAGGCTTTTTCTCTGCCCTGGTGTTTAAAATGGCCTTTTATTCGGAGCTTCATCATGGAATATCCAATTTTTTCATATTCAATAATTCCATGCACATGGGAACTTATAATTTTAAAGGAAAGTTCCTGGAATTCATTTTCCGCTTTATCATGGCCCCATTCTTTTGGGTGGTTTCATATTTCCAATTAAAAGAAAAAGAAGGATAGGTTATGGAATTTAGGGATAAACAATCAATATACCTGCAGATTGCCGATCATTTCATCGACAATATACTCCTGAAAATCTGGAAACCGGAGGACAGGATACCTTCTGTGCGTGAAGTGGCAGTGATGGTAGAGGTAAATCCTAATACGGTTATGCGTACATTTACTTACCTGCAGGAGAAGGGCGTAATTTACAATAAACGCGGGATTGGTTATTTCGTTTCGCCTGGGGCATTTAATATTGCCCATGAAATAAAAAAAGAAGCCTTTATTGAAAATGAGCTTCCTTTAGTTTTTAAAACAATGGATATGCTCCATTTTACGTTGGACGACCTGAAAAATTTATATCAACAGTCAAAAAAAGTAAGTGAAAAGGAATAGATTCTGAAGGTTTGATAGCCGGAATTTATGAGCTATTCATTAAAAAATAGATTCAAATAAATTATTGATTATTATGAAAACAAGTATAAAATTACTGCTGGCAGCACTGGGTGTCGTATTGGTTTCTATAACCATTTCCATAATCGTGTTAAGGGCAAATTGGAAACCAAGCCAGATTAAGAAGGAAAAGGTTGAGAAGCTTGCATTAAGGGATTTTGACAAAATTATTGTTGACGGAGATGTAGATATTCAGGTTTACCAAAAGAATAATTTTGAAACCTTTGTGGAAGGTGATTCAAAAATGAAAGGAATCTCGGCTGTGATCGACAGCAACCATGCCCTGCATCTCTATTCAAAAGTTAAGAACAATAACCTCTCAGTGAAAATTGGTTTGCCCAAACTAATCAGGCTTGAAACCCATGGCAATGTCAACGTTCAATTAAATAATTTCAAAACAGATTCACTGGCTTTATGTTTGTACGATCATTCCGATTTGGATGCAACCAATAATCGGATCTCGTCGTTAAATGTACAGGCAAGTGGAGAGTCTAATTTGAATGTATTATTTTATAAAGGGAAAAGGATAGAGTTGAGGTTGCAAAATCAGGCCTTAGCTAATATTCAAAATTTAAATGGGATACTCAGTGGAGAATTAAATGATTCTACCCACTGCGTGGTTGAAAACAGTAAAATCGACAAATTAAATCTAACTGTCGGACCTGCAGCTAATTTGAATATTGTAGGATCGAGGTAGTAAAGTTTTTGGAACAATGATGAGATATTATTGTTATATTCGATCAAAGATTAGATAGTGCTTTTTTTTAATTTTAAATTAAGCTATGATGAAAAGATATCTGATTGTTCTTTTGCTTATGTGTGGCATTTCAATACAGGCACAGGATATAATCCAATGCAGAAAGATAGTGCAGGAAGCAATTAATGCCATTGACGTAAAATCCAGTAAAAATCTTGAACCCTTCCTGGATGATGATTTTTCCATTTTTGAACAAACCGGAGATAAGGCAAAGATGGTTTTGCAGCAATTTATGGTAAAAATTAATGATGTGGTTGCCGAGTATCATGAAATTCAAACCGAACCTTCTTCCGGATATTTAACTCTAAAGTATATATTTACTTATAAAAATCGGGGTAGTAAGGAATCTACTTTTGTGTTTTCACCTCAGAATAAGCTGGTGAAAATCTCTCTCTTTGAGATCAAACCCTTGACCGAAGCTTATGCAGATCAAATTTTCCAAAGTAATGAGGATACGATTCGTATTCCGTTCACCTTAAATACCGGGAATTTGATTATTGTTGATGCCATGTTAAATGGTCAGGTTAGAAAATTCTTTTTCGACAGTGGTTCACCAAAGCTTATTCTGAATTCTGAATACATTGATCAGGATGATGGGAATGAAGAAAATTCCATGCTGAAAGCCCGAGGGGTAAACACGAATATCAGGAATATCTCATTGGTGAAGGATCAGAATTTTAATTGGGCCGGAATCCAACTGGATAGCCAGACCTTAATGGCTACAAATTTATCCACCTTAGAGAAAGGCTGCAAAGATGAAATTTATGGAATAATTGGTTATGAGATATTTAGAAATTACGATATACACTTTGATTATCAGAAAAAAGTCCTGACATTGATCCGGGCCGGATATTTGGATCAGTATGCTTTGAAACATAAATTTTCCGGGAGAAAACATACGGTTATCCCTTTTAAATTGACTACTCATATCCCCGTGGTTAAGGCTGTGGTAAACAACAGGGAGTTGAATATGGGGATTGATTGCGGGGCAGGCATTGATTTGTTGTCGCTGAGCGCCTATCAGGAATTTGGAAATCAAATCAGAAAGAAGAAATCTGATACCCTGACCGGGGTGGATAATCAACCTACCTTGGTTAAAACTGGTTTGTTACGAAAAATGACCATAGGTGGCAGAAAATTCAAGAATCCTAAAGTTATCGCAAATGATATGACCCAGATCAATCAAAACACCCAGCTTTCGATGGATGGGCTGATTGGATACGAGATACTTAAACGTCAGGAATCCATCCTTAGTTATAGCAAAAAGGAACTGATATTCATTAATTACCTTTATTCAAATTCAGATTAAAGGAAGTGTTGGCGATTGAAAGCGGCCGGAAATTTATCAACAGTCTTATTCGTGTTAATAAAATATGATGCTATGTTTTGATTATTAGCGGATTAGTGAGGATAAGGTTTGTCTTTTAACCACTAAAATTTAAGACTAAGAATAACACAAATAAACAAAACTTTTAGCGGCCTGGTAATGATATCTTCTTTGGCTGAGGCATGTTGAGAGAAAATTGTGAGTTACATTTAGTTTATAGGAACTTCGTATTTTGCGTCCTGTGTTTTA
>JAUZOH010000103.1 GCA_030706565.1 Bacteroidota bacterium
TACAGCGTTAGAAAATTCCCTGATATTTTTTGAAAGCTCCTCCCGGTTTATCTTATCATTTTCATTCGTATTCCTGACCAGATTGTTTATTTTCTCCTCGATGATTTTTGTGAAATTGTATATTGCAGCATTTAGTTCCTGCCGGTTATCCTTCATCTCTTCTTTGATGCCGGATTCAATTCTCCCCATTTCTTTTTCGAAGTAGTCAATTTTACCGGATAGGACCGTGCCATTTGACTTTGGTTTTAATTGCAAAATGAGGACAATCAAAACCAAAACAATTAAAATCCCTAATAATATATTCATCTTTCTGTTTTATTGTTATCAACCAGATTATTGGTATTTGATTTTTTCCTTAACCGGTGCTCTCTATTCTGATCAAGTATGATATAAAGCCGGAGAAAGTTTATAAAATTAGACATAAATCCGCAGGATTTATATAAAAATTGAGGTTTCTGCGGAGGATATTGACTTTAAAATCCAAAGAGTTATTGGCATTGCTCGAATAGAGCCAGATTTGAATTTTGGCGTTAAAATCGTTTATTGTTATTTGTCCCGAACAAAATATAAATTATAGCTGCCTTTTGAATAAATTTTAAGCGCCTGTACAGAAACGTCATAGCTGTATGCACTGTCTAAATTATTCCTTAAATAATTTTCCCATTTATAGTAACTGCAGAAAATCAGGGTAGTGCATAAATTGGAAATTATAATTTGATTATTTTGAATGGAGTATTCGGCTCTGCCTCCATTGCATGTGCCATAAAATGCCATCGTTGAATCATTGGTAAATTCAATCGACTCTTTTACCGGATAATTTGCGGGATAATTGATGATTTGCATGGTCCGGGTGTCCTGAATATAGGATAACATCCATTTACACAGCAATAAGGGATTAACCTGCCTCGTCCCAATTTCATTCTTGTTACAGCCCAACATCATAATCAGGAATATTCCGGGAAGAAATAACAGCCAGCCAGATTTTTTCAGGATTCTAAACATTTTGAGTTATGTAAAATTACAAAATGGTTATTTCAAAGAGATTTTCTATGACTAGACGTAAGAATTTCTTTTTTGGTTGCTTTAGCAGATATTTTTCTATTTTTATTTTCAACAAAAAATGTTAAGTTTGTTAAAAGATACACTTCCGTCTGACAACTTTTTAATCCAACACCTTTATGATGAACTCAATTTTTGGTAAGGCCACGGTTGTTCTTTTATTTTGTTCAATTTCCCTGTTTGCTCAAAAAGCTGAAAACAAAACATTGTCCCCCTATTTTTTTGTTAAAAGCAGCAATCCGGATATAGACCTTCTTCCTTTAAAGAGTACTTCCGCGGAAGTAAACATAGTTGGAGTGATTGCCGATGTAACCATCAACCAGGTTTACAAAAATGACGGGAAAAACACGCTGGAAGCTGTATATACTTTCCCGGCATCATCAAATGCAGCATTATATGCCATGGAAATGACCATCGGCAACCGGAAGATTGTTGCAAGGATTGAAGAAAAGAAGAAAGCCCGGGCTGATTATGAGCAGGCTAAGAGCGAAGGGAAGAGGACTTCACTGCTTGAGCAGCAACGGCCTAATGTTTTTCAGATGAATGTTGCCAATATTAAGCCTGGCGATGAAATTAAGGTGACTTTAAAATATACCGAATTGCTGGTGCCCGAAAGCGGTACGTACCAGTTTGTATATCCCACGGTTGTGGGCCCTCGTTATTCCAACCAGGATTTGGCCACAGCTCCGGCTTCCGATCAGTTTGTGGCTACGCCTTATTTGAAAGAAAAAGAAGCTCCTTCCTATAATTTTGACCTGAAAGTACATTTATCGGCAGGACTTCCTATTCAGAATATTTTCTGTCCTTCGCATAAAATAAAAGTGGATTATGAACATCCTGATTTAGCTGATATCCGGCTGGACAGCTCTGAATATAAAGGCGGCAACCGCGATTTTATCCTGAATTATCAGTTGTCGGGCGATAAAATTGAATCCGGCTTATTGCTTTACAGGAACGGGGATGAAAACTTTTTCCTGTGGATGGTGCAGCCTCCAAAGCGTGTGGTTAAAGAAGACATACCTCCCCGCGAATATATTTTCGTTGTTGATGTTTCCGGTTCCATGCAGGGCTATCCCCTTGATATTTCCAAGAAGCTGCTCAGGAACCTGGTTGTAAACCTGCGGCCGACCGACAGATTTAATGTCCTGTTTTTTTCGGGGGCTTCCGGTTGGCTGTCCGATTCCTCGGTTTATGCAACCACCGAAAATGTTGAAAAGGCTATCACTTTAATTGATAGTCATAAGGGATATGGAGGGACTGAGCTCCTGCCGGCATTGGAAAAAGCCGTCGCTTATCCCCGTCATGACGAGTCGCTTTCCCGCTCCATTGTTATCGTTACCGATGGCTATGTGAATGTCGAAAAACAGTCATTTGACCTGATCCGTACCCATAATGACCAGGCCAATACCTTTGCCTTTGGAATTGGAACAAGTGTCAACCGTTATCTGATTGAGGGATTGGCCAGGGCAGGCATGGGCGAGCCTATGATCGTTGATAATCAGGAAAGGGCAGCTGAACAGGCCGAAAAATTCAGAAATTATATCTCTAATCCTGTTTTAACCCAGATTAAAAAGGATTTTGGCAAGTTCGATGTATATGATGTGGAACCTATAACGGTTCCTGATGTGCTGGCTGAACGTCCGGTAATCATCATGGGTAAATACAAGGGTGATGAACAGGGAACCCTGTCTTTAAAAGGATATTCGGGCGGGAATAAACGCTATAAAACAACTTTAGATGTCAGCACTGTCAAATCAGATGAACGTAATGCTGCAATTCGCTATTTATGGGCCAGGAACAAAATTAAGATGCTTGAAGACTATAAAGAAGCAGGTTTTGATTCTTCACTGATCAAACAGGTTACCAATCTGGGACTGAAATATAACCTGATGACTGCTTATACTTCATTTGTTGCCATTGACGAAGAGCAAATAATTGATCATACAGGTAAACTGGTTACTGTTAAACAGGCATTGCCTTTACCTCAGGGTGTTTCAAATTTTGCTGTGGGTTTTGACCTGGCCATTGAAGGTGTTTCTGAAGGGAAAAGTATAAAATATAAAGTTCCACCTTTTTACAAAAAAGCGGAGGTTGTGAAATCATCCGTTTATTCCTATAAGGATGTGAAGATTCTGACTAGTCTTTCAAGTAAAGACAGAATTTCGGCTATAAACTACATTAAAGTGAAATTTTTAGCCAGCCTGAAATCCTGTTTTTCTTCTTCACAAACCAAACCTGATGTTATTCACGTAAAAGTCAGTGCATATGGGAAGGTGATAAATCTTAACCTAAAGGGGACTAAAGTCAGCCAGTCCATGCGAAAGTGTCTGGAGACTCAAATTAACCGCTTCAACTTTAGCAGGCTAAACTTGAAACAGGAGTGGGAATTCAAGATTATGTATTAACACATTGGTTATTAAGTAGTTGGAAAGGACAGAAGCGTAATATGATCAAAATCCTAAGGCTTTTTTGTGGGAAAATATTGATTGCTTTGATTTTAACGGATATTTCATACGTTGCACTGGCTTTATCGATCAGTCAAAAGGATCATATCCCGGGGAAATCTGAAATGCCTGTTTCCCGCGAGAGCATTACTTTTATTTTAGGGGAAGATAAGGATACCGCATATTCCTATTACAGTGAAGCCGGGAAATATTATAAATATAACCGGCAGGCACATACGGAATATCTGGTTACTTCCTGCAGGTCGCTCCTGGAAGTACAGTCATACCTGGCTATCCATCATCCGGCTAATCATCAGCCCTGGGGGTTGATCAATCTGGTTGTTCATGGTAACCCCTGGCTGGGATTAAGCGTTCCTGTTGCTCCTGGTTTGAAACGCGCGAGTCCTGGAAATATACTGGAATATATCAGCAGAAATTTGACGGCAGGACTTGAAGATTCATTGGTTGATTGTAAAACGATCATATATATTTGTGGTTGCGGTTTGGGCAATGATAAAGTTTTACTGGATGCAGTTGCTTCTTTTTTTAAAGGCAAGACTGCTAAACCAAAAGTCCTGGCCTCAAAACTTTTTGAGTACTACATTTCTGAAAATAAAGAGGACGGAATGATTGAAACTCATAAATATCAGGCTCAAAGCTGGTATGCATATTACAGAAAAGGCATGGAGCCGGATAAATCAGAATTAATCAGAAAATTACGGCAGCATTATCCTAAGGCTTCCCTAAAATGGAAGAAGGCATTGGCACATAAAAGTGCTGAAAAACCCGGAGATATATTCCATTATTCATTTGATGTCCCCTTGTCCTGGATTGTCACTTATCCCGATGAGAAATCCAAGCCCAAAATTCCTACTATAACCGGGAAGATGAAGTGGTTGATCCAACAAAAAGAGCTGATTGAAAGGGTTAGACAGGCACATATTCCTATAGATGATTTCGCCTGGGTCTTTAATGACATTACTTATACGGACGGGAAGGGAATTCAGAAGCCGGCAATATGGGTAAAAGGCTATTGTTCTGTTATTTGTGTGCTAAAATTGGTAAAAAGCTGAAATTTATTTTTTGATTGAAAATTTCATGAAAATAAATCATTGAAAAAAAATTGATGTTCAAGTAACAAAAGTGTAAGTTCGTACGTCCTAATATTTAATGTTAAATTTTAATGAAATATGAAAAAAGTTTTGTCGTTTATTATGTTTTTAAGCATGTCGGGTATTTTTAGTTTATCCTGGGCGCAGGGGACAAATGTTTCTTCAGATGATATAAATATTCCGTACCAGAAATTTGTTCTTGACAACGGTCTTACGGTTATTATTCATGAAGATCACAAGGCTCCTGTTGTTGCAGTGAATATTTGGTATCATGTAGGTTCGAAAAATGAGAGGCCAGGGCATACGGGTTTTGCTCATTTGTTTGAACACCTGATGTTTAACGGTAGTGAGCATTTCAATGATGATTATTTCAAAGCTCTTGATAAAATAGGAGCTTCTGATTTGAATGGCACCACCAGCAATGACCGGACCAATTACTTTGAAACGGTTCCGGTATCAGCCCTGGATCAGGTATTGTGGCTGGAGAGCGACCGTATGGGGTATATGGCCAATGTCATTACCAAAGAAAAACTTGACGAACAACGCGGGGTGGTTCAAAATGAAAAACGCCAGGGGGAGAACCAACCTTATGGTTTGGTTGAGGAAAACATGACTAAAAGTGTCTATCCTGCTGGCCATCCTTATTCATGGACTGTTATAGGTTCGATGGACGACCTGAATGCTGCATCCCTTGATGATGTAAAAAACTGGTTCAAAACTTATTATGGGCCTAATAATGCTACTTTGGTGGTTGCCGGTGATGTCAGTACCAATGAGGCTTTGGAGAAAGTCAAGAAATATTTCGGCGGCCTTCCTCCCAGTCCGCCTGTTGCTAAATATCAGGCATGGTCTGCAAAACGTACGGGAACTATACGTCAGGTTATGCAGGATCGTGTTTCTCAGACCAGGATTTATAAAGTTTGGAATGTTCCTCAGAATGGTTCACAAGAATGTACATACCTGGATATGGCTAGTGATATCCTTTCTTCAGGAAAAACTTCCCGTTTGTACAAACGTTTGGTTTATCAGGATCAGATTGCTACTTCAGTATATTGCTATCTTGATGATCGTGAGATTGGAAGCCTTTTTACCATTGAGGCCGATGTTAAGCCCGGGGTTGAAGTGAGCAAAGTTGAAAAGGCAATTGACGAGGAGATGGCCAAATTTTTGCAAGGCGGACCTACAGCTGATGAGCTGGAACAGGTAAAAACAAAAGATTATGCCGGTTTTGTAAGGGGATTGGAACGTATCGGTGGATTTGGAGGAAAATCCGATATATTGGCAAGAAATCAGACTTTTTTCGGCGACCCGGATTATTACAAGGTGTGGCTTTCTCAGGTTAATAATGCCAAAGCTGAGGGTATACTCCAGGTTGCAAAGGATTGGCTGAGCGATGGGCAATATATTCTTGAAGTTCTTCCTTTTCCTGAACTAAAAAACACAGCTGAGGCAGACCGTTCAAAAATGCCTGAACTGGGAACAGCTCCTTCTATCACTTTTCCTAAATTTCAAAGAACTACTTTATCTAACGGATTACGGGTTGTTCTTGTGCAACGTACTACTCTTCCAATTGTGAATTTTTCCATGGCTTTTGATGCCGGTTATGCTTCAGATCAGTTTGCTGTTCCGGGTACAGCAAAATTAGCCATGAATATGATTGACGAAGGTACAAGTTCACGAAATGCCCTTCAGATTAGTGAGGAACTGGATAAATTGGGTTCCAGGGTGTCAGCGGGATCAAATCTAGACCAGTCGTTTATCAACCTTAATACGCTTAAGAAAAACCTGGACCCTTCGCTTGAAATCTGGGCCGATGTGATACTTGATCCTTCATTCCCACAGCCTGATATCGATCGCTTAAAGAAAGAACAACTGGTTAGTATACAAAGGGAAAAAACACAACCGACGGGAATTGCTTTCCGTTTGCTGCCTAAATATCTTTACGGTGAAGGACATGCTTATAGTCAACCTTTGACGGGTTCGGGATATGAGTCAGCCGTTAAGGAAATAACCCGTGATCAGCTTGTTAAATTTCAACATTCCTGGTTGAAACCCAACAACGCAGAATTGATTGTTGTGGGCGACATCAGCCTGTCTGAATTAACCCCGAAACTGGAAAAACTTTTTAAAGATTGGAAAAGTGGAAAAACGCCCAAGAAAAATATAGGAGAAGTTAAATTACCCTCAAAATCTACGATTTATCTGATGGACAGGCCTGGTTCCATCCAGTCCTTGATTTTAACCGGGAATGTTACGGCTCCTTTTGGTAAAATTGATGAAGCTTCATTATCCGTAATGAATGATGTTATTGGTGGTGATTTTACTTCCCGCATCAACATGAATATCCGTGAAGATAAACACTGGAGTTATGGGGCCAACTCTTTTATATATCCTACTAAGGGTCAACGTCCTTTTATTGTTTATACTCAGGTTCAAACAGATAAGACAAAAGAAGCTATTCAGGAAATACAAAAAGAACTGGATGCTTTTTGTGGAAACAAACCTGCCACAAATGAAGAATTTCAGAGGAATAAGAGTAACGAACTGCTTCAGATCCCTGGCAGTTTCCAGACAATTGGGGATGTATCGGGAGCCATTAATGAAATTGTCCGTTATGGATTGAAAGATACTTATTTTCAGGATTATGCGGCCAAACTAAAGGGGCTTCAACTGAACGAAGTACAAAATATGGCTGGAAAGGTAATCAAACCCAAACAGCTTGCTTGGATTGTCGTTGGCGACAAATCAAAAATTGAAACACCGTTGAAAGAGCTTGGTTACGATGTTCAATTTATTGATGGCGATGGAAATATGATTAAATAGAAAATAATAACAATAAAAAATGCGCTGTGAAATACAGCGCATTTTTTATAACATTTGACCATATATGATTTTCATTTTTCCATGAATACTTCAACTTTAAAGACCGGTTTCTTTAATTTCTCCGGAATATTCCTTAAATCTGCGGTTTCAATCTGGAAAGAGCTTAAAGGAACATTTTCCTGTTCTGTCAAAAACTTTTTAATCCTGCCGTTTCTTTGAGTCATTTTTTTACTCAATTGATTATTCAACAGTTGATCTCCGGTAAGGGTTAGGCACGCTTTTTCCATTCCGACTGAAGTAGCATCTGGCGAACGTTTTGTGATGTAATTTTCAAAATCATGATCAGTTGTTGATAATTTTTGTGCCAATGAAACAAGTTCAGCAGAGTCGATTTCTGGTTTCTGCGATTTTAGAAATTGTGCTTTCAGGTGTTGAACAGCAATTGTTTGTTTTTCCTCTTCGACATTGTTGTATTGGGTAAATGAAAATTTCAGGTCCGGTTTTTTTCTCATCAATTCTGCAATATTATGCAGGTTTTTATTCTGATCTTCGTCCAAAGAATCTGCCCCGTAAGAATAGGGTATTTCTTTTATTTTGTCCGGATTGGTTCCGACCAGTTTTGATAAAGCGCGGAAAGGTTCTGTGGCAACTTTGACCAGAAAATTGGATAAAGTTTTCCATATAATTTTCTTTAGTGAAAATTTCGGGTCGGAGGGGTTGCCTTTTACAGGCAGGTCGATTGAAATTTTGTTTTTGGCATCTTTCAAAATATAAAGGGCTAATTTAACCGGTAATTTTGTGGCGGTCTTATCTTTTGTGCGTTTACCAAATTTTAATCCATAAATAACAATATTGTTTTGATTCGTCAATGAGGTGGGCTTCAGGTCAAGTGAAAGCCTATAGTTGAATTTGCCCTGTGTCACAGGCGATGCAAGGTAATATTCGGAATAGGGCGAAAGGCTTACTAAATCCATTTTCGAAATTTCACAGAGGACATTGAATATTTTTGGATTTTTCATGTTTAGTGAACCTTTTCCTTTAAGGTTACCCTTGTTGTTCAGGTTTATAGAAAACAGGAGAGGTACCTGGGTTGATGATTGGTTAAGCTTAGTCAGTCTGAGATTAATGTTTCTCAGATCGTAAGAAAAAGGTCTGTTCAGGGTTAAATCATGAAACAGGATGGTGCCATCCTTAATTTTTAAAGCATCTATAGTATAAGTTACCTCCTTTTTCCCTGTTTTTGCAGGTAATTTTTCAGGAACCGGCTGAGGACGGGCATTGGCAGCAAGTAATGGAGAAAGAAATTTTTCAATATTGGTTTTTTCGCGACTAAGGACAGCTGCAATATGAGGAGCAACAAGGGTTATGTCTGAAATGTGGAAATGGGAAAGGGCCAGATCTATTTGTTTCAGGTTTACAGCAATCTGACTGACTGAAAAAATGGAACTTTTTGTAGCATCATGAATATCCAGTTGGTCTACCCGGGTTGAGCCTGTCAGCGATAAATTTGCTAAATGGTCAAGATTCCCTTTGATTTTAAGATTGGAGGAGAAAACCCCTTTTAATGCTGTGATATTGGCATAATTCTTCAGGTAGTTGGTGATCATGGAAAGATTGATATTCCGGGTGTAGATATCCAGGAGATAATTGCGGGACTGGTTGTTGAGATTGGTTTTTAAACTTACCTGACCTTTTTCCCCGATTTTAAAGACGATACCCATATCAGACTGAGTGCTGTTCCAGGCCAGGGAAGGAATATCTATATTCAGATTGGACAAATTCACGTGATTATTAATTTTCTTATCTATGTATCTAATCTTTCCACCCGATAGATGTATATTTTTCAAGAAATAATGAAAAACTGAAGTATCCTTTGAGGTCTTTTGGGTTGTGTCCCGTTTGGACAGCAGGTCGTCAAAATTAAACTTATTCCCGAACTGACTGATCACAACATAAGGTTTGATCAGCCGGATTTCAGAAAAAGCATAATTTTTGGAAAACAAAGCCAGGGGATCAAAATTGATGTAAAATTCATGGAAAGAGGCGAAAGTATCTGTTTTATTGGATTCGTACATTACGAAATCGACAATCCGCGCAGATGCCCTTAAATAGTTTATATGCAATTCTTTAATCTGGATGCGGCGGCCAATGATTTCTTCACTGTGCCTGACTACATACCATTTGGCTATTGATGAAAGAGAAAAAAGCAATAGCCCGATTAAAACTACAACCGTAGCTAAAATCACATACTTTTTTTTCATAGCCTGTTGAATGTTGAATGAAGTAGGCTCAAATAAAGTTACAACTTTTTACCGTTGGTACCAAAGTAAAACAAAGAATTCGATCTGAAGGTCTTGATGAGTTGACTCAATAATTTTTTTCCGTCATCACCCTCAGGGTATTGGGGGTTCACTTTATCTTTGTTCTGATAGTGATCATCGTAAAAACATCATCCAGATCACTTGTCTCATCTATAAGAAGATAGATCCATTTTCCTTCCTTAATATTTTTGGTATCATAAATGACTTTTAAAAAATCAGAATTTTTAACCTGTTCCAAAGCCGTTTCAACTTGATTTTTGTTAAGGATGATTTGAACCATAAAGTCATCCTTGCCGGGATATAAAGCAATAATCGATTTCCCGGACTTTTTGAAACGTAAAGCCCATCCGTAATTGATACCATAAAATTTGAATTCGCCTTTTAATTTTAAGCCTTCGCCAAGGTGATGAAGCATTAAATCCCAATTTTGCCGGGCTTTACCGATAAAATTATTGATAGCTGCAGAATCGGGCCGGTTACTTTTGTCAACAAAAAAGCCTTTGCTCATTATTATTGGGAATTTTTATATTCAAGGACGGTTAATCGCGGGTAAAGTCCCATTTTTTTATAAAAACCAACTACATTTTCGTGGCCATAACTGACGGAGAGCCGGATTGTCCTGCAATTCCTGCTCTTAAGCCAGTCGATGTTTTTCTTTAAAAGCTGCCGTCCCAGTCCGTTACCCCGGTAATCCATACTAAGAAATAATGAATCCACTTCACCGCTTTGCCCTTTGATAGTGGAAACACAATATCCAACCAGGATGCCCTCTTCGGTTTCGATGACAAGGATATAAATATTTTCATCAGGAATATCCTTCCAATGGGCAGCCCGCTTGTCAAAATTAAAAGATGTATAATGGTCTTTGAAATAAATCGAGTCTTTCAGGTGAATTTTATTTAATTCTTCCCAGAGTGGTTTGATTTCATAAAGGAGCTGTTTCGATAATCTCCGATAATTCAATGTTTCCATTGTTTGATATTTGATAAGATCTCTTTTTTATTGAAAAACGCACGTTTTAGCTGAAGATATTCCTCTTCCGAGCATTTTCCCTTACAGTCTGACTCAGCTAATTCCGATTTCTTAAAGGCGTTTTCGATTTTATCGCATGGAAAAAGATCACATTCCCCGCAATTATCTTTATCTTTCAAATGTACGCAATCATTAAGTCCATACGAACAAGACTTTTGTTTATTGCATCCCGTACATTTTATTTCTTCGATGCTGACAATTCTATCTCTAAAGCCCAAGCGGTACCATAAACGGGCAACTTTTTGAAGTTCTTCTGTGTCATTGTTTTTGGTGGCAATAAACCGAGGACATTCCGTACAAATGTCTCCGCAGATAGATACTCTGTTCATTTTAATGTGCTGCTTTTCCTTCAATGATCTTTTCTGCAATTTCCACGGCATCTTTTACGAATTCCGTGCAGCGTAAGTGAAATAGATCCAGCTCCCTTATTTTGGCCATTCCTTCGGGTGTGCTCATATCCAACCCATCCAGCAGTTGGCGACAGCATAACGTTCCA
>JAUZOH010000104.1 GCA_030706565.1 Bacteroidota bacterium
ACCATTCATCGTCCAGCAATGTTCCATTGGTCTGAAAACAATTGTCTATTTTTTTGCTTCCTGCATATTTTTGTTGAAATTCAATGACATCTTTAAAAAAATCCAATCCCAATAAACTGGGTTCGCCACCCTGCCATACAAAAGTTACCTGAGGAACATTCTGGGTAGCTATATATTGCCTGATATAGCTTTCCAGGGTTTCTTTTTTCATGCGGAAATCGTGGACGTTGTTATAAAGGTTTTTCTTTTCAAGGTAATAACAATACCTGCAATTTAAGTTACATGTTGAGCCTATGGGTTTGACCATGGCCTGAAAAGCAAGAGGTTTACCACTAAGATTCATTTCGTTTAATTAAGTTAATCCTTTTCCCTTCCTCTTTTCATTTTTTCCCTGGAAACGACACCGATTCTTTCGGCCCAACTATCATACTTTTTAACCATTTCGACCACTTTGTCGGGATGTTTCCTGCTTAAGTCGTTCAATTCACTTCGGTCGGCATTAATGTCGTAAAGTTCCCAGGGGCCAAACTTGTCGTTTTTAGTATCATAAAGTGATACCAGTTTCCACTTGCCTTCGCGGACTGCCCGGTTACCTTCGTGTTCCCAAAACAAAGGATTTTTGCGGAAAATTTTACCGCCCTCAAGTAGGGGTAACAGACTGGTACCTTCCATAGGTTTAATATCCTTTGATTTAAATTGTTTAGGATAGTTGCCTTTTGCGAAATCGAGTAAGGTAGGCATGATATCTATGATGTGGGCAGTAGTTTTGTTGATGTTGCCAGCCTTGATCATTGAAGGATACCATGCAATAAAAGGGGTTGAAATTCCACCTTCGTGTACCCAATGTTTGTAAAGGCGAAATGGCGTATTGCTTGCATTTGCCCAAGGATATTCGTAACTGTCGAATGAATCGGGATTGCCGGTGATGCCTTTGGTATGTATGTAATTACCCTGGTTTTTGATTTGTTCGTGGCAGCCCCCGTTATCGGAAAGAAAAATAATGAGGGTGTTGTCGTCGAGATGAAGCTCTTTCAACTTCCGGATTACGCGCCCTACGTTCTGGTCAAGCCGGTCGATCATTGCTGCATACACGGCCATTCTCAAATCCCACATTTCTTTATCCTTCTGTGACAAGGTTGCCCAATTTGGTGAACGTTTATCTACAGGAGAGAGTTTTACCGATGTATCCAGTATACCCAATTTCTGCATTTTTTTGAACCTTTTTTCACGGATTGGTTCCCATCCCTGCATATACTTCCCTTTATATTTTGCTATGTCGGCGGGCAGTGCATTTAATGGCCAATGTGGAGCTGTGAAGGCTAAATACAAAAAGAAAGGTTCTTTCTTTGATTTGTTTTCTTCGAGGTAGGATAGGGCATGATCCGTAATGGCATCGGTCATGTAAAATCCGGTATCCGGAGGCGTATAAAGCTGATCATCAAGGGCCATCCGGGGAGCCGGTTGATTATTCCGGTAGGGGACCAGCTTAAAATAATTGCTCGCTCCGTCTATAAGCCCGAAGTACCGGTCAAACCCTCTTTTGCGAGGCCAGTTCTCGGGTTCGCCTCCAACATGCCATTTACCTGCCATGTAAGTATTATAACCGTTGATTTTTAGAGCCTCACCAAGAGTAATACACTGATGATTAAGATAACCTTCGTAACCTGGATAGCCAAAGTTTCCAACCATATCCCCAATACCTGCTTCATGTTGATATAAGCCAGTGAGCAGGGATGCCCTTGAAGGGCAACAGCGCGAAGCATTATAAAATTGAGTCATTCTCATCCCTTGTTCTGCAAGCTGGTCGAGGTTGGGCGTAGAAATTTCAGAGCCAAAACAGCCTATATCAGAGTAACCCATATCGTCAGCAAGAATGAGTATGATATTCGGGCGTGGATTTTTACCTTTTCCCTGTGCCTGGACCTGATGATGCCCTGCCATCAGCAAAAGGACACTTAGGCTGAATAATTTAAAAGGCAAGAAATTTTTTTTCATGATCAATAGTTTGAAAAATTGGCAAGATATGACAAATAGATTATAACAAACATACGTGATTTTTTTTTAAGTGTCATTCCCAAAGGGAAAAAACGGAATCAGTTTTTATGTGTCATTTTTAAGGGAATTTAACTTTAGGTAAATTATGTGTAATACAATACTTTATGATTTGTTTGATGATTTTATATAAATATTTTTCAAGATTACTTGGACCTAAAATAAAATGCTATATATTTGTAACAGGATAGCACAGGACAGTATAGCTGTTTATTAATATTTAGAATGAAAATAAATGTATAGTTCTGATATCAAAATAAACAATTCGCTCAATACCTCTAAGGTTCAACAATTGGTTGATGCCATTATGCAACTGATCAGTACCGATGATGTACAGGTCGGCGATTTATTGCCTTCGGTAAATCAGTTGAACAGGGATTTGGGTTTGTCCCGGGATACTGTTTTTAAGGCTTACAAGGAATTGATCAGGCGGGGAATGATAGAATCCACACCAACCAAAGGTTATTATGTGGCCAGTGAAAACAACCGGATCTTCCTGCTTCTGGATTCTTATAGCCCTTTTAAGGATGTACTTTACGATTCATTTGTCAAAACATTGGGCAAGGATTATCATGTCGATCTGGCTTTTCATCATTATAATTTCCGGATTTTTGAAACGGTTATTCTCAATAGTATTGGCAAATACAATATGTATGTCATTATGAATTTCAACAATGAGAAAATTAGTGATGTGTTACGGAAGATTGATCCGAAAAAGCTTTTAATCCTGGATTGGGGAAAATATAAAGATGAAAATTTTTCCTATGTCTGTCAGGATTTTGGAAGTGCACCTTATGCATGCCTGGAAGAGGCTAAACATTTATTAAAAAAATACAAGGTCCTTTATTATTACTATCCGGATGATTCTGTCCATCCTGATACTACATACAATTATTTTCAACGTTTTTGCAATGAGAATGAAATCAAATATTCTTTGCTTAAAGAATTGAAGGAGGATATAGTGGAAGAAGGATCGGCTTTCTTCATTTTCCGGCAAAAAGATTTGGTTGACGTGCTGAAATACATCAAGGTGAAAAAGCTGAAAATGGGAAAGGAGGTTGGTGTCTTGGCCTATAATGATGCCCCCTTACTGGAAGTAATTGAAAATGGAATCACCTGTATCTCTACGGATTTTGTGGAAATGGGTAAAAAAGCTGCTGGATTTATTAAGAGTAAGGAAAAAACAGAAGTTGTTATTCCCACTAAGCTTATTTTGCGGGGATCTCTTTGATTTTCACCTTTACCGGATCAAGAAGAAACAATGAAGTGGAAAAATCAATTGATAAAACCAAATAAACAAAAACATTTAAAATCATTTAATTATTAACGTTATGCAAACCAATAAAGAAAAGAATTGTCGTTTGTATGGTTCCTTGCCTAAAATCGGTATACGGCCAATAATCGACGGACGGCGCAAGGGGGTTAGAGAGTCATTGGAAAACCAGACCATGAATATGGCCAAAAGTGTCGCCGAATTAATTTCCTCCCATCTTCGTCATCATGATGGAAGCAAGGTTGAATGCGTTATTGCAGATACCTGCATTGGCGGAGTGGCCGAGGCTGCAATGGCTGCCGAGAAATTTGAGCGGGAAGGTGTCGGCGTTTCTATTTCTGTTACTCCCTGCTGGTGCTATGGCAGTGAAACAATAGATATGAATCCTTATATACCTAAAGCAATATGGGGATTTAACGGTACGGAACGCCCGGGTGCCGTATATCTGGCTGCTGCTTTGGCTGCTCATAGTCAAAAGGGATTACCGACATTCGGTATTTACGGAAGGGATGTCAGGGAAGCTAATGATACCTCTATCCCTGAGGATGTTAAAGAGAAATTACTGAGATTTGCTAAAGCCGGACTGGCAGTGGCTTCAATGAGAGGAAAATCATACCTTTCTATGGGCTCCGTTGCAATGGGTATTGCCGGAAGTATTGTTGATCCTAATTTTTACCAGGAATATCTCGGTATGCGCAACGAGTCTGTTGATTTGTCCGAATTTATCAGAAGGATGGACGAGGGTATATATGACAAGGAAGATTATGAACTGGCTTTAAAATGGGCTCATCAAAACTGCAAAGTTGGTCAGGATAACAATAAGGTAAAAAGAACTCCTGCTGAAATGGAGAAGATTTGGGAGATTTCGGTGAAGATGGCTATGATTGCCAAGGATCTGATGGTTGGAAATCCCAAATTAAAAGAAATTGGTTTTGAGGAAGAGTCTATGGGCCATAATGCCATTCTGGCCGGTTTCCAGGGACAGCGTCATTGGACAGATCATTTTCCCAACGGCGATTTTATGGAAGCTATTTTGAACACTTCATTTGATTGGACGGGTATCCGGGAACCTTTTGTGCTGGCTACGGAAAATGATTCTCTTAACGGTGTGGCCATGCTGTTTGGTTTCTTATTGACCAATACAGCCCAGATGTTTTCAGATGTTCGTACCTATTGGAGCCCTGAATCCGTACAACGTGTTACCGGTAAAAAACCTGAAGGACTTGCTGCAAACGGGTTTATGCATTTGATTAATTCCGGTGCTTCTGCCCTTGATTTTACGGGACAACAGGAGATAGACGGGAAACCCGCAGTGAAATCATTTTGGGATATATCTTCAGCGGATGCCGACAAATGTCTGAAAGCTACCACATGGCGTCCTGCTATTTATGAGTATTTCAGAGGAGGCGGTTATTCTTCCGAATTTTTGAGTAAAGGAGGTATGCCCATCACCATGTCCAGGGTGAATATTGTGAAAGGTTTGGGCCCTGTACTTCAAGTTGCTGAAGGTTATACCGTTGATCTTCCTTCAGATGTAAATGAAAAATTGACGATGAGGACTGATCCTACCTGGCCTACAACCTGGTTTGCACCACGTCTTACCGGGAAAGGGGCATTTAAGGATGTTTATTCAGTCATGAACAACTGGGGGGCTAACCATGGTGCTTCGAGTTACGGTCATATTGGAGCTGACCTGATTACTCTGGCCTCAATGTTACGTATTCCGGTTTGTATGCACAATGTTCCGGAAGATGATATATTCCGTCCAAGTACATGGAATGCTTTCGGAATGGATAAAGAAGGAAGCGATTACAGGGCCTGTACTACTTATGGCCCTATTTATAAATAGGCTTAAACTTTTCTCTAGTTTTTGGTTGTGAAACTCTGTCGGTCTCGTCATTTGACGAACCGGCAGGGTTTTATTTTATGTAAAAATAGTTCTCTTTCTAAAGATGATCGTTGTATTTTGAATATCTTTTTTCTTTGGAGTTTATTAATATGAAGGGCTATTTTTTTAACTTTTGAAGTACAGGGATTTTTAAATTAAACTTGTCGGCCAGGAAATACAGGATTATTAAGATGGTCAGGAATATTGATATTCTGCCAAGATAATCGCCATGTTTTACATAAAACGTAAGTTTGGAGTTTGCATTAATTTTGCCTTTAAGGACTGTTCTTTCCCACCAGCCTGTTTCTTTTATAATTTCCCCTTTTTGATTGATAAATGCGGAGATGCCGGTATTGGCTGAGCGTGCAACACTTCTCCGGGTTTCTATTGCCCGTATTTGCGAATAACTTAAATGTTGTTTATAGCCCGGTGTATTTCCCCACCAACCATCATTGGTGACCACAAATATCAGGTTCGCTCCTTCTTTGATGTAGTCATTCAGATATTCTCCGTAGATTGATTCATAGCAGATAACAGGTGCTATTGAGATTTTATTATTAGGCGAAGACGAATGAAAAACCCCGCGTCGTGGTTGAGTTCCCAGACTGCCTGTGGTTCCTCCCAGATCGATGGTGAGTTTATTCAGATATTTAAAGACCTTCGGATAAGGCATCATTTCAACTCCAACCACAAGCTTCGATTTATGATAAATTTGTATCAAAGAACCTGTATCTACCTGCATTGCGGAGTTATATACATCATAATACATGGGCGCATCTGCAAATTTTCTGGCTGTTGATGAGGGTGTTTCATCCTGTTGGTATAATTTAAAAGAAGTTAACCCGGTGACAAATTTTATTCTGGGATGAAGTTTTATGAATTTTTTTAATTCAATAATGTTCTCGTTATTATAAATATCATTTTCCCAAATTTGATTGTCGATGGAAGTCTCCGGACCAACCATATAATCGGTGGTGGTATCCTGATTTTTCCTGGCCAGGTCGAGCAAAATTTGCAACTGCTCTTCATTGGTCATCCCGCTGAATTTTTCATGGTAGGGATCAATGTTGGGTTGGAGTACCACTATGTTTTCGGGTTTTGTGGTTTCCTTATAAGTGTAAAATCTGACCAAAGAAAAAGCAACCGGAAGGACAACAATTAGAAGGGTAACGGCATTCAATAGCCGGTTTACCTTTTTCTTTTGAATAAAATTTTTGAGCAGTTGAAATAATAGAATATTAACCGATAATACCCAGATTGTGCCTCCCAGGGTTCCTGTATATTCATACCATTGAATAAGTCTGAAATCTTTTGCAAAACCGTTGCCAAGGTTAAGCCAGGGCCAGGAAATTTCAGCGTTGAGATATACAAATTCAAAGGCAGTCCACATAAAAATCAAAGAGAGATAACCAACCACAGGTCCGGTCGTCCTTTTAATTATATGAAATAGCCAGAATATCAAAGAAACAAATAAGGCATTTAATATAATGGCTGCAACAGCGCCAAAAAGCGTGGCATTGTAAATCCAGTATGAAGTCAAAATATTCCAGATAACAAAAGAGAGATATGCATATTTGAATATCCCTTTCGAACGGTTTTTGGTTTTGTTTTCGTAAAGGTGGCTTTCAAGAGCCAGCAAGGGAATAAGTGCAACCAGCAAAATAATTCCTGAAAAATGGGAGAACCAGGGTAAGCTAAGTAAAATTCCACTTAAAATTGCTAAGGTATTGAGTTTTAATTTATTCATAAGATATCCGACAAGATGAAAAAAATTTTTTTATAAATGAGAAACAAAAGTAAAACATGTTTCGTTATCCTTTAATTTTTTAGTTGATTTTTATAGTATTAATTTTTTACAGGAATATGAGGGGATTTAGTGATGAAGGGATTAAAATTCAAGTTTAATGTATTAAAATTCGATGATTATTAATTTCTCTTACTATCTTTGCAAAATTTCAAAGCGATTGTTTTTAAGAGCATATCTTCTTAAATAAATCCGCTCCATGTCGTGTAGAATAAAAACAAGCTTTTATGGAATTAGAGCTTCTTATTAAAGGAATATTAATTGGTTTTCTAGCCTCAATGCCCTTAGGTCCAATCGGTATCTTATGTATTCAAAAAACAGTCAGTAAAGGTCGTATTCCGGGGTTTATTTCCGGGGTGGGTGCAGCAACTGCAGACACTGTTTTTGCCATATTCGCCGGTCTGGGCGTTTCTTTTGTGGTTGCTTTTCTGGAAAAACAGCAGTTATATTTTAAGATAATCGGAGGAGCCTTTATCATCATTCTCGGATTTAAGATTTTTTTTACCAACCCGGTAAAACAAATCAGGCAACAAAGGAAAAAAAAGAATGGGGGGCTTTTTGCTGATTATATTTCTGTCTTTTTGCTAACTCTTTCCAATCCTTCATTTATTCTGGTGTTCATTGCCATGTTCACGGGTTTTAATTTGATCTCGAGCAATACCAGTTTGATTTTAGTGATTTTTGCAATTTTGGGCGTTTTCTTAGGCGCTTCTTCCTGGTGGTTTACCCTTACTTCGATTATCAATCTGTTTAGAAAAAAATTCCGTTTGAAAAGAATCTGGTGGATGAATAAAATTACCGGAGGAGTTATTATTGCTTTTGGATTATTGGCTATTTTAAGTCTGGTGATTCACATTTAAATAAATTATTGAAAGTTCTTTGTTTTTTTAAGATATTGTTGAAAATAAATTGAAACACCCATGATTCGAATAGGGGAAATCATGGGTGTTTGTTTTTATTAAACGGGTATATTTTTCTCAAATCTATAGGCAGTTTAAAAAAAATAATTTAATTAAATCGCTTATAATTAATAGTTTATTGCGAATTTGTCGTAAAAAATATTTTTTCTCATTTTTATAGTTGGAAAAAAGTTATTTTTATAATCTGATTAAAATCAATATTTAAAATCAATATTCAATATGAACAATGACATAACAAATAGAGCAGCTGATAATATTAGAATTCTTGTAGCTGCGATGGTTGAAAAGGCCAAATCTGGGCATCCCGGAGGGGCAATGGGAGGTGCAGACTTTATAAATATTTTATTTTCCGAATTTTTAGAGTATGATCCTACTGATATGACCTGGCCTTTCCGTGACCGGTTTTTCCTGGATCCTGGGCATATGTCTCCTATGTTGTATTCCGAACTGACTTTATGCGGCAATTACTCGCTGGATGAATTGAAAAATTTCCGTCAGTGGGGAAGCACTACTCCGGGTCATCCCGAACTGGATGTAAAAAGGGGGATTGAAAATACTTCCGGTCCTTTGGGGCAGGGGCATGCGATGGCTGTTGGCGCTGCGATTACAGAGCGCTTTTTGGTTCACCGTTTTGGAGAATGGATGGCTCATAAAACTTATGCTTTCATTTCAGATGGAGGAGTAGAAGAAGAAATATCACAGGGAGCAGGGCGAATTGCAGGATATTTAGGCTTGAATAATCTGATTATGTTTTATGATTCAAACGATATTCAGCTTTCTACTGAAACCAAGGCTGTCACCATTGAAGACACTGCTAAAAAATATGAATCCTGGGGATGGAGTGTGCTTAAGATAAACGGAAACGATCCTGATCAGATCCGTGAGGCTTTACATAAAGCTCATGAAGAGAAAGAAAGGCCTACTCTGATTATTGGGAAGACTATTATGGGGAAAGGTGCCGTTACCGATACCGGAGATAGTTTTGAACGCCAATGTTCTACTCATGGGATGCCATTGGGTAAGGCTGGGGCTTCATTCCAAAAGACCATTGAAAATTTAGGCGGAGATCCAGAGAATCCATTTGTGATTTTCCCCGAGGTGAGTGAATATTATGCAAAAGTTGTCAGGGAAAAAATCAATCAGGCTGCCAGCCGTAAGAAGATTCAGGTAGATTGGAGCCTTGAAAATCCGACATTATCTGCTAAACTTTCTAAGTTCTTATATAATAAGCCCGAGAAGCTTGATTTCCCATCAATAATTCAAAAGGCTGGTGCTGCCACCAGAGCTGCTTCTGCAACCGTTTTATCCTATTTGGCAAAAAATGTTGAAAACATGATTGTCATGTCTGCTGATTTGTCCAACAGTGACAAAACTGACGGTTTCTTGAAAGAAACAAAAGCTTTTGTCTGCCACGATTTTTCAGGATCCTTCCTGCAAGCTGGCGTTTCGGAACTGACAATGGCTGCAATTGCCAATGGTATGGCATTGCATGGCGGTGTGATTCCTGCTTGCGGTACATTCTTCGTTTTCTCGGATTATATGAAACCTGCTGTCCGTATGGCTGCTTTGATGGGATTGCCTGTTAAATATATCTGGACACACGATGCGTTCAGGGTAGGAGAGGACGGACCTACACATCAGCCGGTTGAACAGGAAGCTCAAATCCGTTTGCTGGAACAAATGAAAAATCATTCCGGAAAACGGAGCATGCTCGTTTTGAGGCCTGCTGATGCTAATGAAACAACTGTTGCATGGAAGATGGCTCTGGAAAACACCACTGCACCCACTGCATTGTTACTTTCCAGACAAGGGATAAAGGATGTTCCTGCAAAAGAAAACAGATACCAGGAAGCTTTGTCAGCCGCTAAAGGTGCATATATCGTTCAGGAAACTGAGGGTAAACCCGATGTTATCCTTGTGGCCAGTGGCTCTGAAGTATCCACTTTAGTTGATTCTGCTGCATTATTAAATGAGAAAGGGTTGAAGATCAGGATTGTATCAGCACCTTCTGAAGGCTTATTCAAAGAACAAAGCCTTGAATATCAAAAAAGTGTCATCCCGGATGATGTCCCTGTTTTCGGATTGACTGCCGGCTTGCCGGTAACATTGAGGGGAATGGTTGGACCTTATGGAAAGGTGTTTGGTTTGGACCATTTTGGATATTCTGCTCCTGCAAATGTTTTGGACCAGAAGTTTGGTTTTACTCCTGAAAATGTGGTTTCGCAAATTGAAACTTATTTAGCAGAATTTAAAAAGTAAAAAAACAAACATAGAGAAATAAAAAAGGCTTCCGAAGCGGAAGCCTTTTTTATTTGCCAAAAATGACAAATAAAAAATTTAGTTTAGGGATGTTGTTTTATCGTATGCGTTATTTATTTCCAGATCCAATCTTTCATAAACTGAGTTCTGACTTTTGAATTCAGGGACAATTTCTTTCATTATTCTGACCAACTCAAAATTATTCTGATCTTTCAGCGATATTTTCAGGTCGTCGATATACCTGCAAACCTTCTCAAAATCATATTTGATCACTTTAGCAATCATGATTTTAGGATGATAGGTAGGAATGGTGTTTTCCCTTGCATTTAGCAATTCTTCATAAAGTTTCTCACCTGGACGCAAACCTGTGAATTTAAGGTGTATGTCTTTACCGATTTCCAGGCCTGAAAGTTTTATCATTTTTTTAGCCATATCCACAATTTTAACGGATTTACCCATATCAAAGATATAGATTTCTCCTCCCTCACCCATTGCGCCAGCTTCTAATACCAGATGGCAGGCTTCAGAAATGGTCATGAAAAAACGGGTTACGTTCGGGTCTGTCACCGTAACCGGACCACCATTTTCAATCTGTTTCTTGAACCGTGGTATGACCGAACCATTGGATCCCAATACATTTCCAAAACGGGTAGTAATAAAGTTTGTACTGCAGGTACTATTTAAAGACTGAGTATAGATTTCTGCAATTCTCTTTGACGCACCCATTACATTGGTCGGGTTAACTGCCTTATCTGTTGAAATCATCACGAACTTGCTGGCTTTGTATTTAACTGCAAGATCCGCAATAAGTTTGGTGCCCAGAATATTATTGTGTACTGCCTCAATAGGATTAATTTCCATCATGGGCACATGCTTGTAGGCAGCAGCATGATAAATAATGTCGGGTTTATATTTTGCAAATATTTCATTCATCCTTCCCAGATCAGTAACATCGGCCAAAATAATTTCATAATCATGAAAATTAAATTTTTCTGATATTTCCAGATCTATATCGTAAAGAGGTGATTCTGCCTGATCCAGTAATATGATTTTTTGAGGATTGTAT
>JAUZOH010000105.1 GCA_030706565.1 Bacteroidota bacterium
ATGGAAAGAACAGCTGCAGTAGCAGCGCTCTGGCCAAGTATCATGAATACAGGTTCCATACGAATTGATCCATAAGCTATATGTGAACTTGATATACAAACCGGAACCAGTAAATTCTCACATTCGCTCTTTTTGGGAATGAGTGCACCATAGGAAATCTGATAAGGTTTTTTCGGCGCCACTCCAATGTCTCCTTCGTTCTGTACAAATCCTTCATCAGTAACATACCGCTGAACATTATGAGAATCCAATGAATAGGATCCCATACCCACGGACCGTGTAATTGCTCTTTTGCCCAATATCTCGTTCTCTGTCATTATTTCTTCACCAGACATTCTTCGTGCTTCGCGGATATAAAGCAGATAAGGCCAGTTGCCATTGTCCCCGAACTCATCTTTAGCCAATCCCCATTTCTTCATTTCGGCCTGTACCACTTTAGGTACACGCGGGTCATTAGAGATGAAGTACATCAACCCTTTTTGATAAGATTCATGTTCCCTGATTATTTTTTTCCTTGTTTCATAACTGGCTTCCGGATATTGGTAATTCATCCCAATATAGTCGGTGCTGAAAGGTCCATGATTATTTGTATCCGTTTTCCTGTTGGGTATTGGATCGAACTTTTGAAAAGTCTCACGCCAGCCGCTTGCAAATAATCTTAAAAGAAGTTCATATTGCGTAGAGTCATAATCAGGAGGGCGGATAAATGGTACCCGGTTTTCAGGCAGATTGGTCAGGCACATGCGGAAGCAATAGGCCTGTATTTTTTTATCCCCTTCACCCGGTTGACCCGGTTTATCTTTTGAAATTCCAGGGAGCAAACCACTGGTAGAATCGCCCTGGATACGGAAAGGGCTGATATGATTCTTGAAATAATGGGCATGTTGAAAAACCCCGGCCTGCGAACCATTCCATTTTTCCCCGTATACGCTGCTGGCTTCACGGCCAATACTATAACCCACACCTGCAGCTGCCATCAAATCACCTTCGTAAGTGGCATCAATAAACATTTTACCTTCAAACTGCTTCCCACTTAAGGTGGAAATGGATTGGATTTTCCCGGCTTTTTTAACCACTCCTTTATCACGGTCAAGCCATTCATTGCGAAAGACTTTAATAGAGTTTTCGCGGATAAGGGATTCGAAAATTTCTTCTGCCACATGAGGCTCAAAGATCCACATGGTATGTTTGTTTCCGTCAATAGCGGGTACACCTTGCCCCTTATTTCCATATTCTTCTTTTTTCTGCCATTTCCATGCCCCATCAGTCTGATAATGCAGAAAAATCCTATGATAAAATTCACGGGACAACCCTCCAATCACTGATTTATTACCCGTATCCGTAAATCCCAAGCCGGAAGAAGATAATCCCCCCAGATGTACATCAGGAGAAACGACCAAAACCGATTTCCCCATGCGCGCTACCTGAACCGCAGCAATAATTGCAGACGATGTACCACCATATATAATCACATCTGCTTTATATATTTTTGCTTTAGCCTGTAAATTTTCAGTGAAAAAAGTAAAAGAAAGCAAGCAAAGAATCAAGGTTAATCTGAAATGTTTTTTCATCCTTTACATTTAATTTGAAATCTGTCGGGTTGGAGAACAATAAAATAAAAATAGCTGTTGGCAAATCTAAGAAAATTGACAGATCAATTCAAAATATTTAGGAATCACCATCGCGGTTTATGTGAAAATAAACCTTGGATAATCAAGGTATCGGCCTGATTTTAAAAGGCGAGGCTGGAATCTGGGTTTTTCAGGATATTTTCACTTTCTTGTCTATCCTCATTAGATTTACTGACCCTTGCTATTCGAAAATTTAATTATAGTTGGCCATGCGGAACGTATATTATTCCGAAAAATTTACAATTTCAAGGATAAGAGATAAAAATAATTTGAATTTTTTAACGATGTTTGTAAACTGTTTAAAAGAGTTAAGCGATGACTTAAAGGGAATTACACCTTGCAATTTAAGTTCCAAAGAAAAAGAAGGACTATAGAGATGAATTCATGGCATTTAAAAATATAATAATCAACTTTTTATGTATTTATAAGTAAATAAATGAAATCTCAATTTAAGGTTTTGAACCGGTCATGAATTCCAGGAAAAAATATCATATTATCTGTTTGATAATAAACCATCTACAATTAAATATGCACACAAATAAATAAAAAAAAGAAAAATAGTATAACAAGAAAAAACATCAAAATGAAAAAAATCCTACTAATTACAACTGCTTTTGCATTGTTTTTCACCTCATTTGGCAATGCGACCAACAAGCTTCCGTCCAAAAGAGCGATTATTAAATCGATGACCAGGGTTTGTAACTGGCAACTGACCAATTTGAAATTTGAATATAAACGTAAAGACGGAAAGATTGACAGGGTGCCCAACACAGATTGGGTACGTGGTGCATTTTTGACTGGGTTAATGGCCCAATTTTATACAACAAAGCAGGAAGCTTACCTCGATTCAGCTATTGCCATATGCCAAAGGAACAGCTGGAAATGCGGTAAAAGGCCCAGGCATGCTGACGATCTGACTGTCGGCCAAACTTATATAGAACTATATATATTAAAAAATGACCCTGTTATGTTGGCTGATGTAAAAAACCGTGTTGACGCCATAGTGGCCAATCCCAAACGTGGCCCCATAACAGGTTGGAAGAATGATGACAACTGGGCTTGGTGCGATGCTCTTTTTATGGCTCCACCGGTATTTTCACGTTTATATGCAGTTACCCAAAATACCGCTTATCTTGACACAATGGATGTACTTTGGACTGACACCTACAACCTTCTTTACGATAAATCGGAAAAGCTTTTTTACCGGGATACCCGGTTTATGGCCAAAGCGGATGGCAGTCAGCAACTCAGTAAAAACGGCAAAAAGATTTTCTGGGGCCGGGGAAATGGCTGGGTAATGGGCGGTTTAGTCCGTATTTTACAAAATATGCCTGAAAATTATCCTGCCCGTAGCAAATACGAACAGATTTTCAAAGATATGTGCGAAAAAATCGCCTCGGTTCAGGGAAAAGACGGCCTCTGGCGTTCAAGTCTGCTTGACCCTGACGAATACCCTTCACCGGAAACTTCAGGCAGTGGTTTTTTCTGCTATGCATTAGCCTGGGGCATAAACAACCACCTGCTTCCGGCCGACAAATACCTTCCGGCAGTCATCAATGCGTGGAAAGGGTTAAACTGGGCTGTAGATAAAAAAACCGGGATGCTGGGCTGGGTACAGGCCGTTGGCGCTGATCCCCGCTCTGTTTCAGCCGACGAAACCCAGGAATATGGCGCTGGCGCATTTCTCCTTGCAGGCAGCGAAGTGATAAAACTGGCAAAATAAGTGCAATAAGTTTAAAGCAGCACTTTCCAATAGCAACTTAACCTGTTTATTCATTTATCATTCGATTGAATGACAAATGAATAAACAGGTTAAATAATTTATGCCTGGTTTAAACGATATCCCTAAAAAGGGAAAACGGTTAGTACCTAAAAAGCTTAATAGTTGGTATTCTACATTCTAGAATACATTCAAATTAGATTATTTTGTTAGTTCTGTTTTATTTCATTATCATTTTGCCCTTCTTTTTTCTCCAGTAATTCTTTTATCTGCTTCTTTTTCTGGTTAAGGGTAGGAATTGAAAATACCAGCCCAAAAATTGCCCCAAGAATAAAGGTGAAAAGCAAAATAAAGACCAAAGAACTTTTGACTTGCCAGAACCATAAATTCACTACTATTTCCCCTGCATTCTGAATGGCAAAAATGACCATGATCACGGCAATGATCAATCCGACTAATAAGGATTTCTGCATAATTTTTTATTGTAAAATAAAGAAATTTTTAAACACCTCTTCTGACTTTTTGAGCTTTTTTTATAAAAACAGAACCTGACGGTTAATAACCATCCTATCTTGACCATTGGAATTTATAAATATTTTGAGGGCTTTGTTTTTTAATAGTCAACAGACTATCTTTGTACAATTTTTTTAGAACAAAGAATAAAACAAATAGGCTGATGAATACAAAGTTTCCCGAGTACAAAAATTTTGACCTTTCACAGATCAATAAAGATGTTTTAGATCAGTGGCATAAAAACCACACTTTCGAAAAGAGTTTGAAAACCCGTGAAGGTCATCCTGCTTTTGTTTTTTATGAAGGTCCGCCTTCTGCCAATGGTATGCCCGGAATCCATCATGTGATGGCACGTACTATTAAGGATATTTTTTGCCGTTACAAGACATTAAAAGGATATCTGGTTGAACGCAAAGCCGGCTGGGATACTCACGGACTTCCTGTAGAACTGGGCGTGGAAAAGGAACTGGGCATTACAAAGGTCGATATTGGCAAAAAAATCAGCATCATAGATTACAATAAGGCCTGCCGGAAAGATGTCATGAAGTTTACCGATGTTTGGGAAGACCTCACGGAAAAAATGGGTTACTGGGTTGATATGAAAAATCCATACATCACCTATGACAACCGCTACATCGAAACGCTCTGGTACCTGCTTAAAAAATTATATGAAAAAGGCCTGCTATATAAGGGATATACCATCCAGCCATACTCTCCTGCAGCAGGAACAGGATTGAGCACACACGAGCTTAACCAACCCGGTTGTTACCGCGATGTGAAGGATACTACCTGTGTTGCCCAATTCAAGATAATAAAAAATGAACAATCTGCTTTTCTCTTCGAGAATGTAGACACTGATTTGTACTTCCTGGCATGGACCACTACCCCGTGGACATTGCTTTCAAATACCGCTCTATGCGCAGGGCCAAAAATTGAATACCTGAAGGTAAAAACATTTAATCCATATACCGGAATACCCGTCACGGTTATTCTTGCCAAACCCAGGTTTTCTGCTTTTTTCTCAGATAAAGACAGCGAACTGAAGTTCGAAGATTACAAAACCGGAGACAAGCACCTGCCCTACAAAATACTTGCTGAATACAAAGGGACAGAGCTGAACGGGATACGTTACGAACAGCTTATCCCCTACCAGCAGCCTAAGGATGGGGATGCTTTCCGTCTGATCCTTGGTGATTTTGTGACCACTGAAGATGGTACCGGTATTGTCCATATTGCTCCCAGCTTTGGTGCCGACGACTTTAAGGTTGCCAGGGAAAACGGCATAGGTTCACTGACCTTGGTTGATAAACAGGGTAAATTTGTTGAAGGTTGTGGCGAATTCAGCGGACGTTATGTTAAAAATGCTTACGATCCCAAGCTTACCGACAAAGATACTACCGTGGACATCGATATTTCCATGATGCTGAAAAAAGCCAATAAGGTCTTCAAGATCGAAAAGCATATCCACTCCTATCCTCATTGCTGGCGCACCGACAAACCGGTTCTATATTATCCGCTTGACTCCTGGTTTATCAAAACCACAGCGCTCAAGGAAAGGATGATAGAACTGAACAATACCATCAACTGGAAACCTCAATCTACAGGCAGCGGCCGTTTCGGCAAATGGCTGGAAAACCTCGTGGACTGGAACCTTTCCCGTTCGCGTTTCTGGGGAACTCCGCTTCCTATCTGGATGAGCGATGATAAGGAAGAAAAAATCTGCATAGGTTCCGTTGAAGAATTAAAAGCTGAAATTGACAAATCGGTAGAAGCAGGATTCATGAAAGAAAATCCCCTGGCCGGCTTTAATGTTGGGGATAATTCCAGGGAAAATTACGATAAAATTGACCTGCACCGCCCATTTGTGGATGAAGTTGTGCTGGTATCCCCATCAGGAAAGAAAATGTTCCGCGAACCTGATTTGGTAGACGTTTGGTTCGATTCCGGAGCAATGCCTTATGCCCAGCTGCACTATCCTTTTGAACACAAGGATGATTTCAAAGCTCATTATCCTGCAGACTTTGTGGCCGAAGGTGTCGACCAGACCCGTGGCTGGTTCTTTACGCTTCACGCCATTGCATCCATGTTGTTTGACTCGGTTGCTTTCAAAAATATCATCTCTAACGGACTGGTGCTCGACAAAAAAGGCAACAAAATGTCCAAACGTCTGGGCAATGCGGTTGATCCGTTCGAAACCATTGAAAAATACGGATCTGATCCATTGCGCTGGTATATGATCACCAATGCTCAACCCTGGGACAACCTGAAATTCGATACCGACGGGGTTGATGAAGTGAAACGCAAGTTCTTCGGAACCCTATATAATACTTATTCGTTCTTTGCCCTTTATGCCAACGTGGACGGATTCACATATAAGGAGGCAGAAATCCCCGTTAGCGAAAGGCCGGAAATTGACCGCTGGATCATTTCCCTGCTCAACACGTTGATTAAGCAGGTCGGAGAATATTACGAAAATTTTGAACCGACCAAAGCCGGGCGGGCCATTCAGGACTTTGTAACCGAGGATTTAAGTAACTGGTACGTTCGTTTGAACCGTAAACGTTTCTGGGGTGGAGGTTATACCCCCGATAAAATTGCAGCATTCCAGACCCTTTATACCTGTTTGAATGTCATAGCTAAATTGGCTTCTCCCATTGCCCCTTTCTATATGGACAAGCTATTTATGGATTTAAACAGCACAACCGCTAAAGACAAACAGGAATCTGTACACCTTGATGTTTTCCCAACTTATGATGAAAAGCTCATCGACATCCGTTTGGAAAAACGGATGAATATTGCGCAAAAAGTTTCTTCCATGATTTTGGGCTTGAGAAGGAAGGTGAACATCAAAGTACGCCAGCCTTTAAGCAAGATCATGGTTCCTGTTTTGGACGAAAATTTCAAAGAAAATTTCGAATCCGTTAAAAATTTGATTTTAAGCGAAGTAAATGTCAAAGAAGTAGAATATATCAAAGATACTTCAGGTATTCTGGTGAAGAGAATAAAACCCAATTTCAAAACTTTGGGTCCAAAATATGGCAAGTTGATGAAATCTATTTCTGCTTCAATAGGCAATATGAATCAGAATGATATCAGCAAACTTGAGCAGGAAGGCGCTTACCACTTAAAATTTGATGGCCAGGAAGTTCCTCTTACTCTCGAAGATGTTGAAATCATCAGCGAAGATATACCCGGCTGGCAAGTTGCAAATGAAGGCAACCTGACTGTAGCCTTGGATATAACGGTATCAGAAATGCTGCATGAAGAAGGAATAGCCCGGGAATTTGTCAACAGAATTCAGAATCTCAGAAAAGATAAGGGTTTTGATGTTACGGACAAGATCAACGTCAGGATACAGAAGAATCCTGTGCTTGACCATGCCATCACTATTCATAGTGCTTACATAGGCTCGCAGACCCTGGCTTTAAACATTGACCTGGTCGATCAAATAGACCAGACGGATGCTGTTGAAGCAGAAATAACCGAAGATGCAAAAACATTTATTCAGGTTAGCAAGGTAAAATAGTTTTTTTTAATATATTTATTAAAAATAATTGCTACATTTACCAACTTTGAAATTGGACTAAGAATTTTTCTGAGAATGAAAGCTAAAAATATTTAGTGCAATTTTTGTAAGATTCTCCTTAAAATTAGTTGATCATGGCAGAAAAAACCAGGTATTCAGACGAAGAGCTTCAAGAATTTAAACAACTGATCCTTGATAAGCTCGACAAAGCAAAAAAAGATTATGAGTTGCTAAAGAATTCTATTACCCAAAGCGAAAGCAACGATACGCAGGATACTTCTCCTACATTTAAAGTGTTGGAAGAAGGAGCTTCTACTTTATCAAAAGAAGAGGCAGGGAAATTAGCGCAACGACAATTAAAATTTATAGAACATCTTCAGGCTGCTTTGATGAGAATAGAAAACAAAACTTACGGTATTTGCAGGGAAACTGGTAAGTTGATTTCTAAAGAACGTCTCCGTGCTGTGCCTCATGCTACCCTCAGCATTGATGCCAAACAAAATCAAAATACATAGATCCCTATAAATTGTACCTTTTAAAAAAATGATTGATGCCTTGGGTATCAATCATTTTTTATTTCTTCTAATGGCTAAATGATAGTGATTTAAATAGAATTATAACTTCATTTTATGCAATTACAAAAAAATCATGTAGGTTTGTCGAAATTTATTTAAATATCCCATGTCAAATACAAAAAAATCATTACTGGTAATTTTCATCATTCTGTTTCTTGATCAAATCCTGAAAATATGGATTAAAACCCACATGATGCTTGGAGAGGAACATAGAATCCTGGGCAACTGGTTTATCATTCATTTTACTGAAAATAATGGTATGGCTTTTGGCCTGGAATTAGGCGGAGCAATAGGTAAATATATACTCAGTACTTTCAGAATTCTTGCTGTCGCTGCAATTGGCTGGTATCTTTCCATATTGCTTAAAAAGAAAGCCCACATTGGTTTAATCATTTGCATCTCCATGATATTCGCCGGTGCAATGGGAAACATTCTTGACAGCGCTTTTTATGGATTAATTTTCAATGAAAGTTATTTCCAGGTAGCTTCTCTTTTCCCGCCCGAAGGAGGTTATGCCTCATTCCTGAGCGGAAGAGTCGTTGATATGCTTTATTTCCCAATTATACAGGGACATTTTCCGGCCTGGTTTCCCTTCTGGGGTTCAGAAGAATTTATTTTCTTCCGTCCAATTTTCAACCTGGCCGATTCTTCAATTACTGTCGGGGTGATTTTTTTACTTCTTTTTCAGAAAAGATTTTTCAAAGAAGCCAAGTTTTAACTTTAGTCTATAAATTTTCACAAAGGCATCATTTCTCCGGAGATGATGCCTTTGTGCTATCTGCATACTTCCTTATGAAATCACTTGGAATCAATAACCCTCTCCTCAGTGTTATCCAAACACCTCCGGATTATCGTTAAAGCGGGTCATTATTTAAGAAACTAAAATGTTTTGCAACATAAAAAAAGAAGGTCCCCAACGGGACTTCCTAGTCATTCGAGTTCTTTAAAAATCGTGAACTTATAGCCGTGAAACCCAGTCTATTTTTGTCCATCTAAAATAAACTCTGTAAAAAAAATATACTATATTAGTAGAAAAATAACCCAAAAAGAGTATGGAGGATAAGCTATGCAAAACAAATCATTCGGTTTCATTGGTTCTGGAAGGGTGACTCGCATCATCCTTTCTGCTTTTAAAAATTCAGGAAAGATGCCACAAAACATTATTGTCAGTGACGTCAACCCGGATAGTCTCAAAAAACTTAAGGCAAAGTTTCCGGAAGTCGAAACAGTATTGAACGGGGATGTAAAAGCCGCCGGACAGCAGGTTGTTTTTATCGCCTTGCTGCCCAAAGATGTTCCTGATGTTCTGAAGGAAATAAAAAACGCTCTTAGTCCCTCTACCATTTTGATTTCCCTTGCTTCTCAAATTCAATCCACCACTATTTCTGAAATGCTTGGTGGGTTTAACCGGATTGTTCGCATGATTCCCAGTGCCCCTTCCGTAATCAACAAAGGATATAATCCTTTTTTTGTCTCTAAAGGATTTAATCCCAACGAGCATGCCAAAATCAGTATCATGATGAGCACTTTCGGGAAATGCGTTGAAATTGAAGAGGCCAAACTCGATGCGTATTTTATCCTGACCGGAATCGGACCGACTTTCTTATGGTTCCAGCTTTTCCAGCTGGAGGAAATTGCAAAATCCTTTGGTCTTACCACCCAGGAAACCAGCAAGGCTATACTTGAAATGACCTCAGGTGCGGTAAAAACCATGTATAGCGCCGGACTGACCAAGGAAGAAGTAATGGATCTGATTGGAACCAAGCCTTTGCAGGATGATGAAGAAATCATAAAAAACATTTATAAAAACAGATTAACTCACTTTTTTGAAAATCTTCAGAAAGATTAAACCATTTATTAAGGGATTAATCTTACAAAGCAATTTAATATTTTCAATGCCGACAAAGCAGGATAAAGTAAAAACAAAATCAGAAATTGACCTTATTAACGGAAAATCTTAGAAAATATTCTTAAAATAAAAGGGCTGCGTAAAAAACCTGTTATCAGGTGGATTAAGCAGCCTCTTTTGTTTATTTATTTCGCCTCCGCATTCATTTTTTTCTTAAATTTACACAACCAATCAGAAACTTCTGACAAATGACAGGAGAATTGCATGAGGAACCTGCTGGAGAAGAACAGACTAAACTTAATGAGAAACTAAGATTAAAGTACAGCTTGGCATTTCCGTTACTATTTACGTTAATAGCCTGGATGATTAAATTAAGCGAAATTACTCTGAATTCTGATTTTTCAATCCTGGGGATATATCCCAGGACATTATGGGGCTTAATCGGCATTATTTTAGCACCTCTGATTCATGCAAATATTCATCATCTTTTAAGCAATACCATCCCATTGCTCACACTGAGTGTGGCAATATTTTATTTTTACAGGGGTATTGCAATGAAAATTTTTTTGACTACCTACATTTTAAGTGGTTTGGGCGTATGGATTATAGGACGGCCTGCTTATCATATCGGGGCAAGCGGGTTGGTATATGGTTTTGCATCATTCCTGTTTTTCAGTGGAATAATCAGAAACGACATCAAACTTTTATCTATTTCCCTGCTTGTTATTTTTATGTATGGCAGCCTGGTTTGGGGCATATTCCCTTTCGCATATAATATCTCCTGGGAATCTCATCTGATGGGAGGCATCATTGGCTTTGCATTAGCGATAATTTACCGGCATCATGGTCCTAAATCCCAACCCCCAACCTGGGAAGACGAACCGGATTCTGATGATGACTTTGCATTTAGTGATGAAGAGGATATGATAGGCAAAGAAAAAGAACAAACTATCCTAAAAATTGGAATTATAAATGCGGATTGCAGTAAACTTAAAATTGATGGAAACTTATATAACGGTTAGCAAATTATTCGTCTAATCTTTAAATTTTACGCATATGTTACTAAAAATTTATCCTCAGAACCCAAGCAACAGGCAAATCCTAAAGGTTGTTGAAATACTGGAAAAAGGTGGCATTATCATTTATCCCACTGATACGGTCTATGGCATTGGTTGCGATATTTTTGACCAAAAATCTATAATACGAATCGCACAAATTAAAGGCCTGAATCCGGCAAAATCTCAATTTTCATTTATTTGCCACGACCTTAGTCAGCTTTCTGATTATGCAGCACAGGTTGATAATAATACATATAAGCTCATGAAACAGTACCTTCCCGGCCCCTTTACTTTTATCCTTCAGGCTAATCACAACGTGCCTAAAATACTTAAAAGCCCTAAAAAAACCGTAGGAATAAGAGTCCCCGACAATGA